>NZ_LWGF01000588.1:0-56995 GCF_001635355.1 Oleiphilus sp. HI0125 | reverse complement strand
AAAATCGTCAACACCCATCGACTAAGCTGACCATTTTTTGAGGTGTTCAAAAAGTAATTGGTGTTTTCAATTCCAGCCCCAATCCCCTCTAACAAGACGATCCTGCCAAGAGAGAACTGTTCAATAACTGGATTCAAGTCTTGCGGGCTGACCTGTGTGAAAACTGCCATGAAAAGTGACCAAACTAATAAAAATAAAGACGTTCAAAACAAAGACTTTTTTAAGCCGTTATCAACGCGTTCAGTTGCTGAATGTGCGATTCATTCATCGCTTCAATCGAATCTGGAGCAATATACTCACTTTGCGAAGAAACCGCATCTTTTGTAGGGATTTCTAGTTCCAAGCCATCGCTCAACGAAATAGCACGATAACTCCCCAAAGAACGCCCCGGCTCTAAGATAAGCAACGCTCGACCAGAACTCGATTTCACATGCAAGCCAGAGGGAACATTCCCCAGCAAGGCTAAGAATGCGTCTGTTAGGCTTTCATCGAATTGCTCACCTTTACACTGAACAAGAATTTTCATCGCATCGTCGATAGACCGAGCCGATGCGTAGGCCCTTTCGCTCGTCATTGCATCGAAAGCATCTGTAATCGCAATTAACTTCGCAGAAAGCGGAATCTGATCAGCCGTTAATCCCTGAGGATACCCTTGCCCATCAATACGTTCGTGGTGGCTAACCACGATATCAATGACAGATGCATCTACATCACTAAGTTGCTGAAGTAATTTTCTTCCCTCCAAAGGATGCACTCGAATCACTGCATACTCCGCGCTCGTTAATGCCCCTTCTTTATTGAGAATCGATGAGGGAATCATCACTTTACCGACATCACTCAATAACGCAGATAGCCCTAATTTCAAGGTTTCTCGACTATCCCATTTCAATGCCGAAGCTAAACTCATCGATAACACCGTCGTACGAAAAGCATGCTCAATTAAATAAGACTGTTTACGCTTTGTTTGGCACAGTGCGAGCCACGCATACAAATTTCGAGAAATGCTCTCTTGGCATCGCTCTATAATTGGTTGAATATCTTGAGAAACACTAACAGAGCTGCCGCATCGAAATGCAGCATAGACGTCATAAATAACGTCCATAAGCTCTTTTGCCAGAGATTGAGCATGAAGAAATTCACGCTCAAAAGGGTGTTCGATTGTCGCTTTCATTGCATATGCATCGCGACCACAAACCTGAACATCTTGACTAAACGTATAACTACTATAGTTGTTCTCGCCTAACACTGTACGTCCTATCGATTAAAATCCATTCAATTTAGGCTAGCAGAGCAACGCAATATGTCTGTCAGTTTAAGGCTAGAATGTGAAAACTTACGTAACAAGTCTGCAATTTGTTCCACAAAAGTATAAAATCGCGCGCCTGAAAGAAGTATCGCATGAGCAAAGTAAATTAATACCTGACTATTTTAGTAGGTTATTATATACTCGCGCCCGAAAAGTGGCTGAAACAGCCGCTTCTTACATGAAATCAATTTAGCAATACGAGCACTGTCAAGAATGTCTGAATCTGACAAAGAAGTTAAAGAGCTAATCAAAAGAGAATATGAGCACGGTTTCGTCACCGAAATCGAGTCTGAGACCTTTGAGCCTGGTTTGAACGAAGACGTTATCCGCCGCCTATCAGCCAAGAAAAATGAGCCGGAGTGGATGCTTGAATGGCGTCTTCAGGCTTATAAAGTATGGCAAGAGATGGAAGACCCAGAATGGGCTCACGTTAACTTCCCTAAAATCGATTACAACGACATTGCCTATTATTCTGCTCCAAAATCTAAAGATGATGGCCCGAAAAGTCTCGACGAAGTTGATCCAGAGCTTTTGAAAACCTATGAAAAGCTTGGCATTCCATTACACGAGCGCGCTCGACTCGCTGGTGTTGCCGTTGATGCTGTATTTGATAGTGTTTCTGTCACCACGACATTCAAGGACAAGCTAACTGAAGCTGGCGTTATTTTCTGCCCAATTTCAGAAGCGGTTCATAAACATCCTGAGCTCATCAAGAAGTATCTGGGTTCTGTTGTTCCTCAAAAAGACAACTACTACGCGGCACTAAACTCAGCTGTATTTTCTGACGGATCATTTGTTTACATCCCGAAAGGCGTGCGCTGTCCGCTAGAACTATCGACTTACTTCCGAATTAACGAAGCAAAAACCGGTCAGTTCGAACGTACACTAATCATTGCTGAAGAACGTAGCCATGTTAGCTACCTTGAAGGCTGCACCGCGCCAATGCGTGATGAAAACCAGCTTCACGCAGCTGTGGTTGAACTCGTTGCAATGGACGACGCTGAAATCAAATATTCAACGGTTCAAAACTGGTATCCCGGTGATGAAGAGGGTCGAGGTGGAATTTATAACTTCGTAACCAAACGCGGCGCATGTATTGGCAAGAACTCTAAAATTTCGTGGACGCAAGTAGAAACTGGCTCTGCCATCACATGGAAATACCCTAGCTGTGTATTACGCGGCGAAGGCAGTGTTGGTGAGTTCTATTCTGTTGCGCTAACAAATAACGCTCAGCAAGCCGATACGGGCACGAAGATGATCCATATTGGTAAAAACACGAAGAGTACGATCATTTCGAAAGGTATTTCTGCCGGTAAAAGTGACAGCAGCTATCGCGGCTTAGTCAAAATTGCGCCGACCGCTGAAGGTTCAAGAAACTATGCGCAATGTGACTCTCTATTGATTGGCGACAAGTGTGGCGCTCATACCTTCCCTTACATCGAAAACAAAAATAAGAGTGCGATCGTCGAGCACGAAGCGACGACCTCAAAAGTCAGCGATGACCAACTGTTCCTTTGCCAACAACGAGGCATTGATGCAGAGCAAGCCGTTTCAATGATTGTTAACGGTTTCTGTAAGGAAGTATTCAAAGAGCTTCCGATGGAATTCGCGGTTGAGGCAACCAAGCTATTAGAAGTCAGCCTTGAAGGCAGTGTAGGTTAATTAAAGATTAAATCTTGCGGCGAGTTGTGCGACGCATACGAATGGAAAAGACGAATGTTAGACATTAAAGATTTACAAGCATCAGTTGAAGAAAAGCAAATCCTTAAAGGCTTGAACCTTGAGGTTAAGCCTGGCGAAGTTCACGCAATCATGGGCCCAAATGGGAGCGGTAAAAGTACACTTTCTCAGGTACTCGCAGGCAACGAAGCTTATGAAGTGAACGGCGGCACGGTTACTTTTAATGGCCAAGATCTCCTTGACATGTCGATTGAAGACCGCGCGCGTGAAGGTGTGTTTCTAGCATTCCAATACCCTGTTGAAATTCCAGGCGTCAGCAACCTTCAGTTCTTGCGCACCGCGATCAACAACATTCGCCAACATCGCGGCGAAGGTGAGATCAACGCAGCGGAATTCATGAAGCAAGCTAAAGCAAAGATCCAACAGGTAAATCTTGACCCATCTTTCTTAAAACGTGGCGTCAACGAAGGTTTCTCTGGCGGCGAGAAAAAGCGTAACGAGATCATGCAGATGCTGATGCTTGAGCCATCACTAGCGATTCTTGATGAAACTGACTCAGGCCTAGATATCGACGCACTACGTGTTGTGGCTGATGGCGTAAACGCGCTTCGCTCTCCAGATCGAGCGGTTGTTATGGTTACGCACTACCAGCGCTTGCTTGATTACATTGTTCCAGATTATGTTCACGTTTTGGCTGGCGGTAAAATCATCAAATCAGGCGGCAAAGAGCTTGCACTTGAGCTTGAAGAAAAAGGCTACGGCTGGTTAGGTCTTGAAGACAACGCAGAAAGCGAGGCATAAGCGATGACTCAACTCAGCTCTTTGGCTGTCGTTGAAGCGCATCAGCTTAACTCTGCTCTTCCAAGCCAAATTCAAACATTACAGAAAAACGCACAAGAGAAACTATCTACGCTTGTTGTGCCAACGCGCAAAACAGAGCATTGGAAGTATTCTGCAAAGCGTTTAGGTGATCTAAGCCTTCTCAGTAACAACTCTGAGACAGTAAGCACCACAGCATTTGTCGAAAATGCTATCTACATAGACATCTCAGCTGCTGGTATTGACGCCGCGGCATTAAGCGAGATCGAAGAATCGGGCTTAACTCTTCAAGCTTTTACGCAACTTAGTGATGAAGACTGCTCAGCAATCATTGAACTTGCAGAATATGAGCGCGGAGAGCTTGAACAAATCAATACCGCTCTTTTCAATGATGGACTAGTCATTCGCATTGCTAAAAATGCCGTGATTGAATGCCCGATCATTTTGAACTTTGTGCAAGATGAAGCGGGACTTACAACACCTCGTGTGTATATCGAACTGGAGCAAAGTGCGCAAGCTACAGTCATTGAAAACTATGCAATCGCTGATGTAGACGGAGCATTCTGCTCTAGCCAAACAACAGCGCTGATTGGTGACAACGCAAAGCTTACTTATTTGCGTCAAAATCCTTTAGGCAGTGCGTTCCGTATAGGCGGAACCACGCGTGCAATTCTAAAACGTGATGCGAATTTTGAAAGCCATATTCTTTGCTTAGGGTCAGCCATGGCACGCCATGACCTTCATGTATTAATGACAGAGAAAGGCTCGCATTGTGAATTAAATGGCGTGGTCGTCACGAAGGAAAAACAACACTACGACAACCACACCGAAATTGAGCACATTGCGTCAAACTGCACCAGCGAAGAAAACTATCGTTGTATTGCAGATGACAATTCACACATTGTGTTTAATGGACGTATATATATTCACAAAGACGCCCAAAAAACACTGGGCGAAATGAACAATCGCAACTTGTTGTTATCGAACTCTGCAGAAATCGATACGAAACCAGAGTTAGAAATCTACGCTGACGATGTTAAATGTGCACACGGCGCAACCATCGGCCAACTAGATGAAAAAGAAGTGTACTACCTAAAAACTCGCGGTCTGAGTGATGAGCAAGCGCGTCAAATGTTGACGCTCGGATTTGTTCTTGAATTGGTACGCGCAGTTCCGATTGCTTCGCTTGCTGAACAGTGGGAGCAAACTTTATCAGAACTTCTTAGCTTTAAAGATTAGGCGGGAAAACGAATTAAATGAGCGCAATGACGGCACAAGAGATACAAGAGATCGCGTTAAAGGCACGCGCAGACTTCCCTATTCTCAACCAAGATGTAAACGGTAAGCCACTGGTATACCTCGATAGCGCAGCTAGCTCTCAAAAACCGCAGCAAGTGATCGACGCAATGACAGCGTATTATCATTCAGATAATGCAAATGTGCATCGCGGCGCGCATACCCTAGGCGATCGTGCAACAGCAGCTTTTGAAGGTGCTCGAGATAAAGTTAAGTCGTATTTGAACGCCCCAGCTCGCGAACAGATTATTTGGACCAAAGGTACGACTGAGGCCATGAATCTGGTCGCGCATGGTCTAACACCCCAAATCGAAGCGGGTGACGAAATCATTGTGACACGAATGGAGCATCACGCGAATATCGTTCCATGGCAAATGTTGGCAGAACGTACGGGTGCGGTCATTAAAGTTTGGGAGATCAATGAGCATGGTGAGTTGCTCATTGATCAACTCGACGAGCTTTTGAATCCAAACACAAAGCTTCTTTGCTTTACCCATGTATCAAATGTGCTTGGAACCATTAATCCAGCAAATGAAATCATTGCCAAAGCAAAATCTGTGAATGCATTAACCGTTTTAGATGGTGCACAAGCAACACCTCATTTTGCTGTTGATGTTCAGGATTTAGATTGCGATTTTTATGCATTTTCATCGCATAAAATTTTCGGCCCGACAGGTATTGGTGTTCTATATGGAAAGCGCGACTTGCTAGAAGCGATGCCTCCTTACCAAGGTGGCGGTGAGATGATAGAGCGCGTTAGTTTTGAGGGTACAACCTACAATCAACTCCCCTATAAGTTTGAAGCTGGCACACCAGCGATTGGTGAAGCGGTAGGCTTAGGCACTGCCATTGACTACATTCAATCGCTCGATCGCGAAGCGCTAGACGCGCATGAAGCCGCCTTAATGGCTCATGCGATAAAACTAATCGAGACCATTCCAGGCATGTCGATGATTGGTACTGCTGAAAACAAGGTGCCGGTTATGTCTTTCAAAATTGAAGGATTACATCCAAGCGACATTGGTATGTTGCTTGATCAACAAGGCATCGGCATTCGTACTGGCCACCACTGTGCTATGCCTCTAATGGAAAAATTCGGACTTCCGGGCTGTGCTCGCGCATCATTCGCGTTTTATAACACGCACGAAGAAGTCGATCAGTTATTCGCTGCGCTCGCGAAAATACAACGCATGTTCGCGTAAGAACGCATACTCTAGGAAGACATTTATATGACTGTTTCAACGTTCGAACCAAGCCAGTCTATTTCTGTATCAGAAAAGGCTGCTCAGCACATCGCACAAGAAGTAGCGAAAGCAGGAGGCGATCTATCTTTCCGCCTGTATCTGCAGACTAGCGGCTGTTCTGGATTCATGTATGAAACTGAGCTGGTAAAAGAAGCAAAAGATGGTGATGTGGAATTTCAACAACAAGGCGTGAGCATTGTTGTCCCAGCAAAAGATCTAGCCGTGCTTAATGGTACAGAAATCGACTTCGTAACCGTTGGTCTAAACAGCATGTTTCAATTTAAAAACCCAAATGTGACTGGCGAGTGCGGTTGTGGTGAAAGTTTTTCAGTGACTGAGGAAGCGTAGGCATGGCAGAACGCGAAGTCGTCGTAACAAATCGAGATGTAGACGCTCGTATTGTTCCGGCAGGCACAGAGATCGTTATTCCAAAGGACTCATTCGTCACCATTACCCAATCTTTAGGTGGAACATTCACCGTATCAGTGAATGGTAATCTTGCTCGAATTGAAGGAAGGGATGCGGATGCACTGGGCAAAACCGTTGAATACGAAGAAGTCGAAGCACCTGCCGATGGATCTGTTAGCGAAGAGCAAGTATGGGCAGCTTTACATCAGGTATATGACCCAGAAATTCCAGTCAACGTTGTCGAACTTGGCCTGATCTATGGCTGCGAAGTAAAAAAGAGCACTGATATTGCAGACAAATTTGATGTAGATATTACAATGACCTTGACTGCACCTGGATGCGGCATGGGCCCTGTCATCGTAAACGATGTTCGATTTTACGTAGAACGTGTGCCAAATGTGGCTAAGGTTGAGATAGATTTAGTCTTTGAACCACCATGGAACAATGAGATGCTTTCAGACGAAGCGAAACTGGAACTCGGCCTGCTGTAAGCTAAAGGAACAAACATGACCTCGCCTTCTTTAGAAAGCTTTAAATCCAATCCTCTGGGTAGCGAAACCACCATTGAAGATATCTATGATGCCTTTGAGTTCCTAGATGATTGGGAAGAACGCTATGGCTACATCATCGATCTTGGAAAATCCCTTCCTGAATTCCCGGAGTCTGAACGAACTGAAGATAACTACGTTCATGGCTGTCAAAGCCAAGTTTGGCTAATTCATAAATTTGATGCAGACACGAACAAGCTTTATTTAATGATCGATAGCGACGCGATTATCGTGAAAGGTCTCGCTGCAATTGTTCTCGTTACCTTGAATGCGAAAACACCGCAGGAAATTATTGATCTCGATGTGGAAGCTGCATTTGAAAAAATAGACTTAATGCGGCATATCAGTCCAACTCGAGGCAATGGTTTACGTGCTATGCTTGAATTAATCAAGAAGGCAGCCGCAGAAAACAGCTAAACCATTCAGCAAAAGAGGCTTTGATGACACTAATTCCGCATTCTTCGAAGCCTTCAAAACACCCTTCACGATCTTCTATTGATACTCCTCCTCAAGAACAACTGTTCAATGATGCAGAAAGTTATTTTTTTGCGCTCAAAGATAGCATCAATGACGCCAAGTACTGCATTGACATGGAAGTTTATATCTATGAGAACAATACTCTCGGACTACGTGTTGCCGAAATCCTGAAATCTGCTGCAGGGCGCGGCGTGACAGTACGTTTACTCACCGATGGAATTGGCATTGACGACAAGTTTAAAGCAATTGCGGATGATCTTACTCAGCACGGTGTGCAAGTACGTATTCATCGCCCGTTGCCATGGAAACTAGAACAATGGCGCTACGCCGTAATAAAGACCCATGGCATACGAAAACTCTTATATCTTTTACTCTCCATTAACAAACGAAACCATCGCAAAACGGTCATCATCGATAAGCACTTCGCTTTCATAGGCAGCATCAATATCAGCGTCAACCATTTACACAATGAGCATGGTGGCGCTCATTGGCGCGATACCGCTATAAAAATATCTGGGGGAAATCTAAGTGCGCTTGAGCAAGCGTTTGATGCGAGTTGGAATTATTCAAAGCAGAAGGTGAAACGCATCATTACTAAAACTGCGCTAAAATCCAATTTCTTACTCAACTACAACCGTATCCTGCGCAAACATCACCATCGTTTATTACTTCGTCTGATCAATCACGCGCAACATCATATCTTTATCACTAACGCATACTTTGTGCCTGAACCAGCGCTGTTAAAAGCATTGACTTCTGCAGCACAAAGAGGCGTAAACGTTCAAATTATTGTGCCGGAACATTCGGACGTTATTTTTATGCCTTGGGTATCGGCGTACTTTTACAAAAGCCTTTTGCAATCAGGGGCTCATATTTATGAATATCAGCCTGTCATGCTTCACGCCAAAACAATCATGATTGATGAATGGGCGAGTATTGGTTCCAGCAATATGAATCATCGAAGCTTTCGGCACGATCTCGAAGTCGACTACATACTTCAAACCAAAGAAGCCAAACAACAACTACTCGATGATTTTCATCATGATTGTTCGTACACGACCAAACAAACATTGAGTAGTCTTGCCAAACAGCCTTTATGGAAACGAGTTGCGGGAAGTCTAATACTATTGCTCTTCGGACGCTGGCTTTAGTCCTTACCAAACAATCAGAACGTCATCTTGCTGAATATTCAAACGGCCCGGATCTAGCCCAATCTTACCACTAGCAAAATTTGGATGAACCTGAGAGACCGTCAATACAGCTTTTGTATTGGTTAGCTCCAGTCCCTTTTGCTGCAAGGCATCGTAAAAATTGAAACTTCGATAAACACTAAGCTTATCGCCTGGTCGCAATCCTACGCTTGCGCCAGAAGAAAAATGAATTGTTTTTCCATCAACACGAGCAATGCGTGTCATAAAAGGCTGACAACGCAACTGCTCATCTAACGCGAAGCTCATTGACTCGAGTAAGTTAGAGATATGCAATCCGTATGATGTTTTCCAAAAAGCTTGTGTAGCAAAGCCTATTTCATCAGATAAATCTGGAGACCAATCTCCTTGCGTCGCGAAGTTTTCTCGCCATACAAGCTCGCCCGTCAATCCATCATGAACAAACAGATCAACCGAGAATCGACGTCGCTCGTCTGCTTGAGCAAAGAACTTGATACTTTTTCTCCACACCGAGGTTTCATAAGCCTTTGGATTAACTAAACCCATATCACGAACCACTCCAGAAACTACGAACTGAACATTAAGTTTTTTCGCTTCTTGCATCGCATGACTGAGTAAGCGCTGTTCTGTAACTTGAGTCGGTGCATTGATCATAGGGCGATAGGCGCCAACATCAGCTTGCTGGAGCACAGACAAGGAATCTACTTGAGACAAGGCGCTAGACAGCGCGCTAGACAAGCCTTGCTCAACACCGTTTAACCGGCCAATACTTGCCTGATCTGGGACTTGTAAATTAAAGCCAAGTACAGCCACTGATTTTTTGAATCGGCCCGCATCAGAGTTCAGACACTCTGACGAGGCATCAAGATCAACAGCATACTGAATACTAAGATAATCACCTGCAACGTGTTCGTGCTTAATACGTTCTTCTAGTACTCGAATTTTGCTTGCCAAACTATCACTACTCGCTTCTACTCGCCCATTCACAAGTGAATTGTGCTCTTTGCGTTCGATAAAGGCGCGCATCGCTTTAGCGAGTGCATCTTGTCTGGCCGCTTCTCGCGCCTCAACATAGCTCACGTCAGAAAGTGAAGCCTCTCCTGTCGACTCGAACCACTGCGCAAAAGAAACGGCAGACTGTAGAGTAAGCAAAAAAGCTAAAACATATTGAGATAAGGCAAACCTACGCATCCGAACTACCTACTAGCAAGACGACAAAATCATTTAATTGCTAAGATCTAACCAATTTCTATGCCAGCGCTTTTTGGCAAACGATTGCCGCTTAAATACCAACGCCTCAAGCATTCAAGTATCGAAGAAAAGAGTATGGTTTCGTGACGTATATGCCTTTGCAAGCGCTTGCAATTCGTTACAATCCTTAGGTTGTGCGAATTTAAAAATGTAGGAAGTGACCAATAATGCGAACTAGCAGTTTCAGAGGCCTAATAACATTCATATTCCTCTGCATGAGTGCTCAAACAATTGCTGGCTATAGGACCTTACTTGACCCAAGATCCATGGCAATGGGTGGAACTGGCGCTGCAGCAGCGACTAAATTCAACGCATCCCTTCACAACCCTGCCTTGATCGCTTTTAACAGAGGCTCTAAACCCGATCGCTTATATCTCAGTGCATCAATGGGTGCTCGTGAACTGTATAACACCGATTGGGAGGAATCCTTAAATAACTTCCAAGATAGTAATATTGTTCAGGACTATGACCGGCTAGCTAATCCGTCCTCATCTGATGCAGCGGAAGTAAGAGACGTTATTCGTCAAATGAATCTTGAGGGCTACCGAAAAGACGAGACGACTGTCTTCAATTTACTAGTCGATACTCGCCCAGTTACGATCAACTTTTATACACGACGTGACATACGTGAAATGACGACCATTTTGAATAAAGATGAAGAGCAGTTTGCTACACTAATAAATGGTCTTAACGGCGGAGCGCCAGCAGTAGGTACTCTCGAAGAAAGACTAACCTCAACCGTCGACAACACCTATGTCGACATTAGTGAGTTCGGTGTTACCGTAGCCACCACAAATGTAATTTCTTACAACATGCCAATATCTTGGGGCTTCACGCCCAAGCTAGTCGAAATAAGGGGTTCACATCGTGCGGAAAGTATTAACACATATAACCCACGCAACCCACCAGACAAACAGGTAAGTCGTGATTTCTTAGAATGGAATGTTGATTTAGGGTTCTCAATGTTAATGACCGAATCCTTTATGCGCGAAGAGCTAGGCCTTTCAGGTCCGATACTCGACGGCGAATGGATTTTCTCTTTTGTTGGTATGAACATGATCCCGACCGATTTCACACCATACAGACCTGAAAATGCGAGCCGCACAGGCCCTTATCCCGGCACAGCTCGTGCTGTGCAAGCACTCTATCAGTTTGGCGTGGCGCATTACCGCCAAAACTACATGCTTACTATGGATATCGATCTTTCAGAAAACGAGGTCTATGACTTCGAAGGATTAACCCGCTTTCTAAGTTTCGGTGGAGAATATTTTTTAAGAGACGACTTTCACCTCCGTGCGGGCATGCGCATCAACATGGCACAAACATCGGAAGCCGCCAAAGACAAAGCTATTCTAACGGGTGGTTTTTTGTATCAACCACATGGATTCAGTATTGAAGCCGCCGCAATGATTAATGAAGTAGAAATTGGCGGAACAGTTGGTCTTGGCTACGCCTTTTAGCTAAGCTAGCGACATGTCATCACATTCAAATTCTAATCTGCTTCCTGCAGACTCTTATTTCATCGTAGGCGGAGCCGTCCGAGACCGCCTCCTCAACCTTAAAAGCAAAGATCTAGACTGGGTGGTTGTCGGCTTAACACCAGAACAAATGGTGGAACAGGGATTTCAGCAAGTCGGCGCAGACTTCCCTGTTTTTATCCATCCTATCTCTAAACAAGAATATGCACTTGCCCGTACTGAACGTAAACACGGTGAAGGCTACAAAGGGTTTATCTGCGACTTCAGCCCTGAGGTAACGCTTGAGCAAGATCTAGAGAGACGCGACTTAACGATTAACGCTATGGCCGAAGATGCCTATGGCAATGTCATCGATCCGTATAATGGGCAGCAGGATCTCGAGAAAAAAACATTGAGGCATGTATCTTCTGCGTTTTCCGAAGATCCTTTACGCGTTTTACGCGTCGCTCGATTTGCTGCGCGCTTCTATCCCCTAGGATTCTCTGTAGCCCCTGAAACTATCACTTTAATGTCTCAGATCAGTGGTAGCGGCGAACTCGAGACACTCACACCCGAGCGCGTATGGCAGGAAACACAGCGGGCACTTGCTGAGGATTCCCCACACATATATTTTGAAGTCTTGCGCCAATGCAATGCGCTGAAAATAGTCATGCCTGAGCTTGATGCCTTATTCGGAATACCTCAACCAGCAAAACATCATCCTGAAATAGACTGCGGCATACACGCATTAATGAGCTTGCAAGCATCTGCTCAACTGACGCACTCCACAGATGTACGATTTGCTGCTCTAGTGCATGATTTAGGGAAGGCAAAAACCGACTCAAAGCAATGGCCTAAGCATCACGGGCACGAACAACTAGGGCTCAAGCCGATCAAACAACTATGCAAAAAGTTATGCACTAATCGCTACGCAGAATCACTGTCGCTCATTGCTAGCCAATACCATACCCATATCCACAGAGCGTTTGAACTGAAAGCAAGCACCATTCTCAAAGTACTCTCTGCTTGCGATGCTTTTAGAAAACCTCAACAACTTGAAGATTTATTACTAGTTTGTATTTCAGATAGTCGCGGCCGAACAGGATTTGAATCGATCGCCTATCCGCAAGCTGACTACTTTCGTTCTGCGTTGGCGGCAGCGACATCAATCAAACCCCAACCCCTCCTTGAACAAGGATATAAAGGAAAAGAGCTTGGAGGAATGATCGAAAAAGCACGTATTGAGGCAATTTCTCTCGTTGAAAAGCCAGCTATATAGACGCCCCTATTCCCTGAATCTATAATCCGCCCATTCATTTATTCTGGAGTTTGTTATGCGAAATGCAGTTATCGTAGCGGCGGGGCGCAGCGCCATCGCTTCATTCGGTGGTTCTCTTTCTTCCTTGAGTGCCGTTGAGATTGGAACACAAGTTGTTTCTGGTTTACTAGAAAAGACCGGCGTTAACATCGATCAAGTGGATGAAGTAATTTTAGGACAAGTACTCACCGCCGGCTGCGGACAAAACCCAGCAAGACAAACAGCAATTAAGGCTGGATTATCAGTGCAAACACCTGCGCTCACCATTAACAAGGTGTGTGGATCCGGTTTAAAGGCAGTACAAATGGCAGTACAAGCCATTCAGCTTGGTGACGCAGACATTATTATCGCCGGCGGGCAAGAGAGCATGAGCAATGCTCCACATGCACTTCCAAATAGCCGCAACGGACAGCGTATGGGGCCTTGGAATATGGTCGACACGATGATTACCGATGGCTTATGGGATGCTTTCAACGATTATCACATGGGCATTACCGCGGAAAACATTGCAGAAAAATATGAAATCGATCGAGAGGCGCAAGATGCCTTTGCTCTAGGCTCGCAGAACAAAGCAGAACAAGCACAAGCAGATGGCAAATTTAGTGATGAAATTATTGCCATTAGCATTCCTCAGCGCCGCGGCGACCCTATCATATTTGATAAAGACGAAAACATTCGACTAGGTGCAACAATAGAAAGCATCGCTAAAATGCGTCCGGCATTTAAAAAAGATGGCACCGTCACAGCCGCGAATGCCTCATCACTCAATGACGGCGCAGCGGCAGTCATTGTATGTAGCGAAGAGAAAGCCAAAGAACTAAACCTACCCGTTTTAGCCACAGTAAAAGCTTACGCTAATGCCGGAGTACAACCTGAAATAATGGGTACAGGCCCAATTCCTGCCAGTCAGCGTTGCCTTGAGAAAGCAGGTTGGACAATCAACGACCTTGATCTCATAGAAGCAAACGAAGCATTTGCAGTACAAGCCTTGTCCGTCAACCAAGGCATGGGATGGGATGAAACCAAGGTTAACGTTAATGGCGGAGCGATCGCTCTAGGCCACCCTATCGGCGCATCAGGTTGTCGCGTTCTTGTCACATTACTCCATGAAATGATCAAACAAGACGCAAACAAAGGTTTAGCAACATTGTGCATCGGTGGCGGCATGGGTGTTTCGTTAGCGGTTGAGCGCAACTAATGTTCAATATCGTTTTATATGAGCCCGAAATTCCACCAAACACAGGGAATATTATTCGTTTGGCAGCCAACACAGGCTGCCGATTGCATCTCATAGAACCACTTGGTTTCGATCTCGATACGAAAAAATTGCGTCGTGCAGGACTGGATTACCACGAATTTGCGGATGTCTTGACCTACGCCTCATATCAAGAATTCAAGGCTAAACATTCTGGAGCAAGAATATTCGGCATGACAACAAAAGGAAGTCGCCCACACACGGAAATTTCTTACCAAGAAAACGACTTCTTTTTGTTTGGCCCTGAAACTCGTGGATTACCTAGTGATGTTCGAGAGGGACTAGGAACGGACTTTTGTATTCGAATTCCAATGTTGGAAGGAAGTCGCAGCTTAAACCTGTCTAATTCAGTTGCGATTGTCGTGTATGAAGCCTGGCGCCAGCTTAGCTTTCAGGCTGGAAGTTAGATCTGCATAGATTTTTTCGCTCATAAAAAACCGCTAAACAATAAATGCTTAGCGGTTTTTTATGGATTGCAGTCACGCAGTCTTACTGAACTGTTGATTCAGCTGCTTCAGCACTTGCTGCTTCTTGCTCCTGCTGCTGTTTCTTTGCCATTGCCTGCGCAAACATCGCATCAAAATTGATCGGCGCTAACATCACTGGCTGGAAACCACCTTTAACAACGATATTATCAATACTTTCGCGAAGATATGGGAACAACAAGTTAGGGCATACAGCACCTACTGCATGGTGGTACTGAACACCTTCTAAACCGACGATTCTGAAAATACCGGCTTGTTGAACTTCAACAATATACGCCGTCATATCCTCAACCGATACAGTCAAAGTAATCGTGACTGCAACCTCGTGCACTTCCGATTCGATCACTGTGTGCTTGGTATTCAGATCCATTTTTACTTTTGGCTGCCATGCCTTAGTGAAAACAATTGGAGAGTTTGGCGACTCAAAAGAAGCATCTTTTACATATACTTTTTCCATCGCAAAACCAGCTTGCGGTTGTTGATTTGCTTCTTGTTCGGCATTTTCTACTGGAGTTTCGTTTTCAGACATCTTTTTTACCTTAAATCTATATTCTTTTTAGATAGAGCATCGCTCAGTACCTGCATACTAAGCACTGTATCGCTAGATAACGAGTGCACAGCTCTCTTTTTCGGGCCTAAACACATATTTTTTCATATCAAGTAAGCAGAGGATCGAGCTTACCCGCTCGCTCTAGCGCATACAGGTCATCACACCCACCCACATGCGTATTACCAATCCATATTTGTGGCACAGTGTGCTGACGACTCAATCGCATCATTTCTTGACGCAGAGAAGGATCACCATCAACCACTAATTCCTTGTATGACACGCCTTTCTTCTTTAACAAAGACTTGGCTCTCACACAAAATGGACAATAATTTGAGCTGTAAATAACGACGTTTTTAGCCATAACACTGCAATCTCATAAATCTAATATGTGCGGCGATACACTACTTTTTAACAAGTGGCATGTTGCTCGCTTTCCACTCAGCAATGCCACCCTGTAATCGAGCCACATTTTCAAAACCCGCAGCTCTTAAAAGCTTCCCGGCAGTTCCCGAATGTTGCCCCATTTTATCAGCAATAATAATTTGCTTGTCTTTGTAAGTTTCTAGCTCGCTGGTGCGGTCTTTAAAACTTGTGAATGGCACATGGATAGATCCGGTAATACGCCCTTCGTTAAAGTCTTTCTTGTCACGAACATCAACAATAACCGCTTCATCTTTATTCAAAAGTTGTGTAACGGCTAGCGGACTTAAGCTCTGACCAGCCTTTGCTTTTTCGGTCCACCACAACGCGAACAGCAAACCAAAGAAGATGCTGACTAGCTCCCAGTGGTTACCGATAAATTCAAACAAACGATCCATTAGCTTTCCCTTTTAAATATTTCGGCGCGCATTATACACAAGCCATCAAGTACGAGACAGAGACTCTCGGGAATAAGTCGCCAAGAAGCAAAAGAAACGGTAAAATCGCGCCCAATTTTGAACTCTTAAACTTTGAGACCGAAGCATTATGGCAAAACGCACCACTGCACTAATCATTCTTGATGGCTGGGGCTACCGAGAGGAGAGCAATTTTAACGCAATTCAAAACGCTAAAACTCCATTTTGGGATGACATGTGGAACTCCAAACCAAGTACTCTGATTGCCACATCAGGCATGGCGGTTGGATTACCTGACGGGCAGATGGGCAATTCCGAGGTTGGCCATATGAATCTGGGTGCAGGACGTATTGTCTACCAAAACTTCACGCGTATTACCAAAGACATTGAAGATCAAGCGTTCTTTGAGAATGCAGCACTATGCACCGCTATCGATAAGGCGGTCAATGCAGACGCAGCCGTTCATTTACTTGGTTTGCTATCGCCAGGCGGGGTTCATAGCCATGAAGACCATATCATTGCGGCAGTTGAGCTCGCTGAGCGCCGTGGAGCCAAGAAGGTGTATGTTCATGCATTTCTTGATGGCCGTGACATGCCCCCACGCAGCGCAGAACCTTCATTAGAAAAATTAGAAAACTTGCTCAGAGAAAAAGGTATCGGTCGCGTTGCCAGCATCGTCGGCCGCTACTATGCAATGGACCGCGACAACCGATGGGATCGAGTTGAGTCGGCATACAACCTGCTTACCCTCACGGAAGGACAATACACAAGTGCTTCCCCTGTAGCGGGCCTACACGAAGCATATGCACGTGATGAGAATGACGAATTCGTCGCGGCTACCGTTATCCAAGCCCCAGATGACGAGCAAGTACAAATCCGAGACAAAGATGCCGTGCTGTTTATGAATTTTAGAGCAGACCGAGCTCGAGAGATCACTCGCGCATTTGTCGAACCAAATTTCGATGGCTTTGAGCGCAAAGCAATTCCTAGTCTATCTGACTTTGTTATGTTGACCGAGTATGCCGCTGACATCAAAACTTCATGCGCTTACCCACCGAGCGCCCTTCCTAATTGCTTGGGCGAATACATGCAAACGCTTGGAAAAACTCAGCTTCGCATTGCCGAGACGGAAAAGTATGCCCACGTTACATTCTTCTTTAGTGGCGGTCGCGAAGCCTTGTTTGATGGAGAGACACGCGAGCTTATCGCAAGCCCCGATGTAGCAACCTATGACCTAAAACCTGAAATGAGCGCCCCAGAAGTCACAGACAAACTTGTTGCTGCCATTAAGTCTGGCGAATACGATTTGGTTGTGTGTAATTACGCTAACGGGGACATGGTCGGCCATACTGGCAAATACGATGCAGCAGTCAAAGCAGCAGAGTGCCTCGATACCTGTCTAAGTAAAGTTAGCGCCGCGCTTGCAGAAGTGAATGGCCAAGCCTTAGTAACGGCAGATCATGGTAATGCAGAGCAAATGACTGATCCGTCTTCTGGTCAAGCCCATACCTCGCACACTACAACACCAGTACCTCTTGTTTATTTGGGTGATCGCGCGCTTTCGCTAAAAGAAGGCGGTAAGCTAAGCGATGTTGCCCCAACACTGTTAGAGTTGATGGATCTCGAAATTCCTGATGAAATGACAGGATCAAGTCTAATCAAATAAAAACCACACGATAACAAGATGCGTTTTATTGTTACGCATCTTGTTATTACTTGGATATAAAAGGCGAGAAATACAATAGTGGTTGCTCTTTTATCTGAATCCTGCCGGCATAACATGCTTATCGCAGTGTTTCTCGCTATGACACTTTGCCTAACTGCTTTATCTTTCAGTGCATCAGCAGCATCTCAAGAAGAATCTGAAGAAAAACTCGAGCAGCTGAAATCAAACATATCCACGATCACCAATTGGCTGAACAAAGCAAACAAGAATAAATCATCACTCATTCAGCAGCTCAAAGAGCAAGAAAAAACAATTTCTCGTACAAACCTGAAAATCAGCAAAAACAAAACAGAAATCAATAGCTTATTAAAAGAGCTAGACGCACTTAAAATAGATATCAAAAAACAAAAACAGAATATAAAAGCGCAACAAGGTTTTATTATCGAAGAGTTGCAAGCGCTTTATTTAGAGGGGCGACAACCAAAGTTGAAAGCCCTACTCGACCAAGATGACCCTCAAAGCTCTGCGCGATTTCTCGCTTACTTTGATTATCTGCAAGATGCTCGCAGCGCAACAATCAATCAATATGAAAAAGACGTCCAAGCTTTAGAAGAAAGCCAAGCCTTAGTGCTTCGCAAACAAACACTACTTAATACGAACCGAAAAACACTTGAAAAACAGCTAGCAGAGCTGAAAGACCAGACAAACCGAAGAAACGTCACGCTTTCGCAACTCAATAAAGAAATCAAAACTAAGTCAGGTGAACTTACTTCACTCAAAGAAAGTCAAAAACAACTCGAAGAACTACTTGTCCAAGTTGAGAAAAGCATATCAGAACTAAAACTTCCTGAGGCTTCAACGCCGTTTATCAAGCAAAAATCTAAACTTCCTTGGCCAAGCCGTGGTAGAGTTCTAGAGCGTTTTGGGGCTCGCCTTGCACAAGGTAAGTTACGATCTAATGGCATACGAATTCAAGCAAAGGAAGATGCTGGAGTAAAAGCGGTCCATTACGGTCGTGTCGTATTCTCAGACTGGTTAAGAGGCTTCGGCCTGCTCATTATTTTAGATCACGGCGATAACTATCTAAGCCTTTATGGAAACAATAAGAGCTTGCATCGAAGCGTAGGTGACTGGGTTAACCCAGGCGAAGTTATCGCGCATGCAGGCAATAGCGGTGGTCGAGAGCGCCCTAGTTTATACTTCGAAATACGAAAGAATGGTAAGCCGCAAGATCCACGTAAATGGCTAAGCAAATAACATCAGGAAGTCAGGAATGAATTTGAATTTACTCAGAGCTTTAATTATCACGTTTACAGCATACAGCGCTGTATCATTCGCAGACGATACCTCTAGTCCTGAAAATACAACGAACACTGAATCTGGCGCCCCCTCTGAAGCCGTTGCTGAAGGCGACAATTCTGAGAATGCTCAACCAGACCCGCTCCCACTGAATGATCTCAGAAAATTCGCTGACGTATTCGGAAAGATCAAAGCCGCTTACGTTGAAGAAATTGATGACCAGACGCTCATCAAGCACGCCATCCGAGGAATGCTAAACGGTCTAGACCCACACTCTTCTTATCTAGAGCCTGTCGCATACGATGACCTAAAGCAAAACACTTCTGGCTCCTTTGGTGGATTAGGAATTGAAGTAGGTATGGAGAATGGCTTCGTCAAAGTTATCGCTCCCATCGACGAAACACCTGCTCATCTTGGTGGAATTGAAGCTGGCGACTTGATCATTGAACTAGACGACAAGCCAGTCAAAGGCATGAGCCTCAGCCAAGCTGTTGAAAAGATGCGTGGCGAAATCGGCACAAAAATCAAAATTAAATTAGTACGTTCGGGCACGCGAGAGCCTATCGAAATGACGCTAACGCGCGCTGAAATCAAGACGCCAAGTGTTCGTTCTCTCATTCTTGATGAAAAATATGGCTACTTGCGCATTGCGCAATTCCAAGCCAATTCAGGCGATCAATTCGCAAATCGTCTCGAGAAACTCAAAGAAGAAAATCCTGAGCTAAGCGGCCTAATCATCGACCTTCGAAACAACCCCGGTGGTGTATTGCAGGCGGCGGTAAAAATTGCTGATGAGCTATTAGAAGAAGGCCTTATTGTCTATACAAAGGGTCGCTCTGAAATTGCGGACCTTAGCTTTAGTGCCACCGAAGGGGATGCACTAAATGGACTACCTATTATCGTGCTGATTGATACCGGTTCAGCATCTGCTTCAGAAATTTTAGCTGGCGCGCTCCAAGATCATAAACGTGCAGTGATCATGGGAACTCAAAGCTTCGGTAAAGGCTCTGTTCAAAATGTACTGCAGTTAGACGAAGATCATGCATTAAAACTAACAACAGCTCGCTACTTCACGCCAAACGGAAGATCTATCCAAGCACAAGGCATCGTGCCAGACATTGTCGTAAATCGCGCCAAATTAGGCGATGAGCAAAAGCCTGACTTCTACCGTGAAGCCGACTTAGAAGGCCACTTGAGCAACGGTAACGATTCCGATAACGCTGGAACTCAAGATGAAGAAAACGGTGATGATAGCAATATGAAAGAACGTCTCGAAAAAGACTTCCAGTTACAAGAAGCACTCAGTCTGTTGAAAGCCATTGATATCCTAAAAATAGATATCTAAATTCGAGTTACCGCTAATAAAAGCCCAAGCTCCGCTTGGGCTTTGTTATGAAGATATGCTTAACACTCTCAGACAAATCTCATTCATCGTACTAGGACTAAGTCTCAGCCTCCTTGCGCAAGCCGAATCTGTCCCTCAAGCAACTATTGCAATTGTCATCGACGATCTAGGTCATCACCTTAAACGCGGTAAAACGCTCACGGATCTTCCCTACCCGCTCACGCTCGCATTTTTACCACACCGTCAGTATACGAAGACTTTAGCTATTCGCGGCTACAGCCAAGGCAAAGAGATCATGCTGCACGCGCCGATGGAGAACACTCGAAAGTTTTCTCTCGGACGAGGCGGATTAACTGCCAATATGGATAAGACCTTGACGCAAACCACGCTTAACTCAAGTCTTGAAAGTATTCCTTATATCAAAGGCATGAATAATCATACTGGTAGCGCTCTCACTACTAACAAGCAATCTATGTCATGGGTCATGGAGTCCTTAGCTCAGCACCCTTATTATTTTTTGGATAGTAAAACCTCTGCGGATTCGGTCGCGGCGAAAACGGCAATCGAATTTGGTATCCCAACGCTAGTGCGTGACGTGTTCTTAGACCACGAGCAAACACCGCAATACGTAGCAAGCCAGTTTGAGAAATTAATAAAGATTGCAAAGCGTAAAGGAGCTGCCATTGCGATTGGCCACCCTTACCCTGTCACGATCACCTACTTAAAATCGGCACTCCCAAGATTGGGGGAACAAGGAATATCCATCGCCACAGTCAGCGGTTTATGGCAGATACAGCATCCAAACAAGGCCATGTTCCCAAGTGAAAAACCTACAAAAAATACCCAGTTAGCGTTTTCTGGAGACTTCTAAAGCCTCGACTATACTTAGCTCCACTTAAAAACCACGTTCCGTTGACTGGGAGAGATGCTATGAGTGAGGAAAGCGCCTACGCGTTGTTTAAAGACAGCAAGTTGTCAGTAATTACCTTTTCGACAAAAGACGCTGCATTCGCCATCCCACTGCAGCAAGTGCTCTATATCGAAAAAGATGTGAAGCGCAACATTCAACTCGACGAACTCAACAGCTTTAATCACGAAGTGATTACCTATCAAAATTCAACCGTCGAATTGTATGACTTTAATAAGTTGATCGGCGCTGAAGACCATCAAGCTCGCATGCTATCTCTGATTGACAGTTTGGTTGAATACGAAAGTGCCTACAATCAATGGTTTGAACAGATCGAAAATAGCATACATGACGAAGAGCATGTGGCGCGTCCGATTATGCCAAAACTAGCAAGTGAGTTTATTAAGTGGGCAGAGTCCTATAAAAACTCAAATATAGAACTCATGGAAGTGATCAACGCACTTGCTGAACCAGCTAAAGAATTGCATCGCGCCTTCGATCAACTATCTCATATGAACAAACAATCTGATCAAGCCTCGCTTTTACTCAATCGTATCAACGAAAACTCGCTCAAAACATTCCACAATCATATTCAACAAGCAAAAGAGCGCGCAGAAAATAGCATCCGCCCGATTATCTTATTTGTTGAACATGACGAAGGTAGGATTTCAGCGCTTAGGCTCGACAACATCAAAGACATCGTAAACTACGATTGGTCGAACTTTAGCCTAGACGCTTCCGCTCAAGGCCTTATGAAAGAGCGAACCGAGGATTACCACATAGAAGGTTTTCTTCGAAATGAAGATCAAGCACCACTCATGCTGATAAATTGCAAAACTGAGACCATGGCGTTGCCGCAGACTGAAGTTGCTTAGCTAAGCAACTTCAGTAGAGCCTGAGATAATTCCTCAGGTTTGGCGTTATGTTCTAATACCCTAACTAGCTTACCCTGACCATCAACCACGAAATAATAGGCAGTATGATCAATCGTGTACTGGGTCGGGTCGTCACTCGCACCAGTCGATAAAGGCGCTTTGATAAAATATGTCCCATATCGTTTAGCGAGCTCTTGTGTCGTCACTAAATCGCCTCGAACAGGAATGATATTTGGATGGAAAAAGGACACATAAGATCCTAACACTTCACTCGTATCTCGCTCCGGATCGACACTCACAAACACAGCGGGAATATCATTTAACTGATCAGAGCTGTTAAGCGCATCTCTAATAACGGTCAAACCCAGAGGACAGACATCCGGACAAGACGTAAAACCAAAATATAAAATGTAAGGCTGGCCTCGAAGTGTCTTGCTGGAGAAAGTTTCTCCCCCGCTTTCCAGCATAAAATCACCAGCAGTCAAATAAGCGGCCTTCACATCCTCAGGTTCTTTGTGCGCACTTTGCTGATACAACTGAAAGCTCAAAACACCCAAAATAATCAGCGACAAACTAAAAACAATACCCTGTGCTTTTGACATGTTATTTCCTAATTATGTGAATCCGACCTTGAATGAAAATCTGCAAAAAAAGTATAGGCAGACCCACCTACTAGAGCCTGTATATGCAAACGCCAGATCATGCTATCACCCGTCACGCATACCGGAATCATGCCCTGCAACTGCGCGACCTCGTCCTGCATAGTGATGGTGAAATCATGTTCTCCCATAAACATGTCTCGCCCTGCGATCCATGCCTTTTCCACAACAAAATCTTTATCAATAGAGGAATGAGAACTGAAAAAATAAAAATCTAAAGGTTTAAGGGCTGGCAATTCTGACTGCATTAACCTTAAAACAAACTCTTCTGGCTTCGTGGATTGATCAGAGTTCTTCGCGTTAGAAAGACTTACCGAACAACTTTCTTGTGTCTCTAGACATGTAAATTGCAGTGAAGTTCGCTCCAAATCAGAATCAGAAGAACAGCCACTAATACCCCAACAAAACAACAGGCATATTAGCCCTCGAAACATTTGCATGCCTTACTCATCAATGAGCGTAAGCTTGAACGTGACACGCTTCCCTTCGATCGTAGCACCGGCTTTATAGGTATGATGAACAGGAGGCTCGTTGGCTAGATTACCCATCGAGTGGATTTGAATTTCATCAACACTACTTTCGAGAAACACAGACTTGCGGTCCAACAACTCAGCATCAAACACCAAGTAGCCACGCTCTTTCGCAATTTCAGCACAGCGCTTCAATGCAAATTGTTCTATCTGCTCCCATGAAACGCTCGCAGCCTCGGTGTATTCAACGTAATAGCTCATTTTATCGATTTGCAGATCTCTAAAACCTGCAGGACCACCATCAGCAGCTTGATAAGTCGTAACACATGCGCTTAGTAGAGAAGCAATCACAATCAGTAATCCGGCACGAAAACTTAGTAGCGTTTTAAACACATATCACTCCTTTCAAATTTGAGCGTCGATTACACCAGTGTTCGATCCGTCATTCAATGACATTATTACTCTGCCAAAACGAAATTGCTGCACGCAGCACATCCTCTGGCGCTTCGTTCTGAGGGTAATGCCCGATACCACTCAATTTGATCACATCTGGATTTGGCACAAGTTCCTCAAAACGTGCCGCCATATGCAGGCCAGAAATAGGATCCTCAACGCCATTGATAAAGCGTAGTGGAATTGCACTATTGACTACACTGCCAACCCAGCGCTCTCGGTGAAGCGCACGCTCATCCATATACCCCACTAGCTTAACCATGCAATGGCGACCGTTCTCACGCGCTAACAAGTTGAAATGTTCTTGCAATAAATCTCTAGGCAATTTCACCGCGCAGATCGTGTTAAAGCTACTGACAAAACTTCTAAGGCTCGCCATACGAGCGAAAAACTTCCCAAACGGACTACGCAGCAATTTTTGCGTTAATAAAGGGCGATGTACTTCTGGAAATAATCCGCCATTCAAGAATACACAAGACAATTTCTTGGCATCTGGATTCTCTTGATTGCGAGCCAAAAGTTCCTGCGCAACGGTATTACCATAATCATGTGCAAGTAAATGGTAATCCGCAACACCACACGCATTCACGAGAGCTTCAGCAATACTAGCCTGCATCATGATCGAATATTTCGGCAAGTTAGGTTTGTCTGAAAAACCAAATCCTAAGAAGTCGAAGGTAATCACGCGAAAATACTGCGTTAACCTTGGCCATATTTCTTGCCAGTCCCAACTCGATGTTGGAAAGCCATGCAACATTACTAAAACTGGTTTATTGGCATCCTGTGAATCCTGATAAAACACCTGATGCCCTTCAAATTCAAAAAATCTTCCTTGTTCACGCCACTGCGCTAAAGCCTTTTGTGCGTCGTTCAATGCCTACTCGCTTTCAGTTATTTATTGTTGCGCAGAAGCTTAAGAAACACGACATCAAAGAGCCACTCCCAAAGTGATAATTGAGCTGATTATTTCGGCCTACATAGCAATTTTGGTCTAAATTGACCTACGTAAACTAGCTGAGCACTTTGCTATGTACCAACTGATGATGGCGAGCCAAATTGAGCTAGATCAAGTCAAACCAACCAGAAAGTTTGTACACTTGATTCCAAGTTCACGGATTAATTTATCTACAACAAAGATCGAGAAAGATTATGTTCAAGAAAAGTATTCTTTCCCTAGCAGTCGCATCCTTTGGTTTTTCAGGAAATTCATTCGCCTATCAAGAAAGCGACATTATTGTTCGTGGCGGCGCTGCAAAAGTATCTTCTAATGCGTCTAGCGGCTTAATCGGCTCGATACGCCAGCATTTGGCAATACTGGCATAGGCAATGTAGATGTAGATGTAGATAGCGATACCCAACTAGGCTTAAGCGTAATCTATATGTTTAGCGACACATTAGCCATTGAAGTGCTTGGCGTCACACCTTTTGAGCATGACATTAGCCTTGCTATAAATGCCGACATCGCTTCGACAAAACACTTATCACCAACGGTGACATTGAATTACCACCTCATGGACAGCGGCTCAAAATTCCAACCCTATGTTGGCATGAGTCTAAACTACACAGCGTTCTTTGAAGGAAAGTAACACCGGCATTATGTAACGCGGCAACTTTCGAAACACTCGCTGCGGCAGCCGAAGGTGGCCCGGAGGGTATTACAAGCGTAAGCAATACAAAAATTGAATTGGAAGACAGCACCGGCGTTGATATTCATGCCGGCTTTGATTATGTATTGACTGACAGCATTGATTTGAATGGCTCTTACTACTGGATAGACATCGACACCAAGGCTGAGATCACTACCGATAGTAACGCTGGTAAAGTCAAAGCAAGCGTTGATGTTGATATCGATCCATCTATTTACATGTTAGGTATCTCATATACGTTCTAGGCTTATATGATGGCAAGCTTGGGGAGTCTTTTGACTCCCTTTTTTTGTTCGAAATAAAAGGCTCAAAATGCAAATACTTACTCTTATCTCATGGCTATTGTTCTCAATATCCTCAATTCATGCTTGGGAGCTAGAGAAGAGCAACGATGGAATCAAGATTTTCACAAATGAAATCGAAGGCTCAGACTTCAAAGCATTCCGTGGTGAAAAGCACATTACTGCCCAACTATCTGACGTATTAATGGTGATAAAAAATTTAGAGAGCATAGATGATTGGCTACACGAATACATAAAGAGCCAGATAATTGAGCAAGTCTCTGAAAACGAGATTATTGTCTATCAAGAGACAAGCGCGCCTTGGCCCATCACAAATCGCAACTTCGTTCTGAAAATGAAGGTTTCGCAAACAAACTCAAACAAGGCCGTCGTTAGGTTTTCAGCACTTGTGGAACCTGATGTGCCCGACCAAGACTGCGTGCGCGTGACGGAGCTAACTGGAGGCCGGACGCTGACACGAGAAACACCCACTTTGCTGCACATCATCTGTGAAACCTCTGCTGACCCTGCTGGAGATATTCCTGCGTAGTTAGCGAATGCATTTGTTGTAGACCAGCCTTTCAATACACTAAAAAACCTTAGGAGCATCGTTCAGGGTAAATAAGCGGGGGCTGACACCTACATCTTGTGACACCCATATCTTTTGACGCTCACATCGCTCTACGTCACAGACTACTGAGCAAGATCTACGCATACTAAGCAAACTTGCTGATTCACTCATCGTTAAAGCAAATAAGGATATTCGCTTACCGTGCCTAGTATGCCCCGCAACATTTTAGAAGTCCGTTTTATACATATCATTACGCATTGTGCGATCGTGCTCTTATCAGTACTCGCACTTGCTAGCCCTAGTTTTGGATGGGAACTAGTAAAAGACAAAGAAGGTATTCAGATATATACACGCGACTCGCGTTTTGAGAATTTCAAAATGTTTAAAGGTGAAGTCGAACTCGACACATCCATCGATGAGGCCATGGCTTATTTAAGTCAGCCCGCACTTGCAACAGACTGGCTCCATGATTGCAGCGAAAGCCGACTACTGACACTACACAGCCCAGACCATTACGTCGTTTACCAAGTGACTAGCGCGCCATGGCCCGTGAATGACAGAGATTACGTACTAGATATAAAGATTGAAAGAGATCATCAAAAGCGATCTGCAGACATCTATGTACAAGCGCTCGACGATGTAAAAACGGTACCAAGGCATAAAAAGCGTGTGCGAGTAACGGAGCTTTTTGGGCGTTGGCAGCTACAAACAATCAGTGATAAGAAAATAAAACTCAGCTATGAAACTGAAGCGAACCCTACAGGAAAAATCCCCGCCTGGCTCTCTAATGCTTTCGTGATCGACCAGCCTTTTCACACACTTCAAAATCTAAAACTGCATTTCCAAAACAAAGGATAAAACTAGTTAGACCTAATGTTTTCGGCAATGCACTCTAAACTTAGTTTGAATAAGATCAATCGCGACTGAGTTTTTACCTCCACGAGGGATAATGACGTCAGCTTGCTGTTTGGTTGGTGCAATAAAGTTCACATAGCCCGGGCGAACCGTCTTTTTGTACTGGTGAATGACCGACTCTACGGATCGACCTCGCTCAATAGTGTCTCGTTGAATACGCCTCAACAAACAAATATCTAATGGCGTATCGACAAAAAATTTAAGATCTAGCACCTCACAGAGGTCGGTGTGCGTGAACAATAAAATTCCTTCCACTACAACAATTGGTGTGGGTTCAATTACTATCGAATCGGCACTTCTGGTGTGTTGAGAAAAATCATAACAAGGCACTTCAACCGATAAGCCCTCTCGAAGCTGCGCGACATGCTCTTTTAATAAATCATGTTCAATCGCATTAGGGTGGTCATAGTTGGTTTGCTCGCGCTCTTGCATACTCATATGTGACTGGTCGCGATAGTAATTGTCTTCAGAAATCACTTGTATATACTCGCTAGGAAAACTCTCTTTCAAGTTTTTCGCTAACAAACTTTTTCCTGAGGCAGAAGCGCCTGCTACACCAACCAGTAAAGGCCTTGAGTCGCTCATCACTTATCCTTTATAAAATCACTAAGCCAAACTAAGCCCGATAAATAAACCAGCAATGGTCGCGCTCATCAAGTTTGCCAAGGTAGCCGCCGCCACAGCTCGAATACCTAATTGCGCGACTTCTTGACGACGAGATGGCGCCAAAATTCCCAAACCACCAAGCAGCACAGCGATTGAGGCAAAATTAGCAAACCCACATAAAGCAAATATTGTGATCGCTTGCGAAATAGGCTGCATGGTCTCTTGATGCGGTAAAAATTGGCTATATGCGACAAATTCATTAAGAATCAGTTTTTGACCAATTAACGAACCAACGGCCTGAATATCGACGCTCGGCACTCCAATTAACCAAGCAATCGGCGCAAACACCCAACCTAGAATTTCTTGAATGGTTAAATGTCCGTATCCGAACCAGCCTCCTATTCCGCCAACAAGGCCATTAAACAAAGCGATCAAGCTGATGAATGCAATCAGCATTGCTCCGATATTCACAGCGAGTTTTAAACCATTTGAAGCGCCCGTTGCAGCGGCATCAATGGCATTGGCTGGGGCATCATTTCCTTCTTCAACAACATCCACATTTTCCTCAGGGGTTTCAGTTTCTGGCACAATTAACTTCGCCATCAACAAACCACCCGGAGCAGCCATGAAGCTTGCCGCAATGAGATACTTTAACTCGACGCCCATCGAGGCATACCCTACCATCACCGAGCCTGCAATCGAGGCTAAGCCGCCGACCATCACCGCAAACAACTCTGATCGCGTCATCCCGGCTATATAAGGTTTAACAACAAGCGGGGCTTCAGTTTGGCTCACAAAAATATTTGCAGTCGCAGATAAAGATTCTGTTTTACTAGTCCCTAATACCTCGCGTAAGCCACCACCTAAAAACTGAATCACTTTCTGCATTACTCCAAGGTAATACAGCACAGCAACTAATGATGAGAAGAACACGACAATCGGCAACACACGAAATGCAAAGACAAATCCGCCTCCACCAAAGACTTCAAACATTTTGTCGCTAACCAGACCTCCAAACAAAAAGCCAATCCCTTCATTCGCATAATTAATGACGTGAGCAATTCCAGCTGTAATGGTATTTAATATTTCTCGACCAATCGGCACATATAAGATCAATGCTCCCAAGACTATCTGGATCGCAAGCGCTCCAAAAACAGTTCTAGGATTTACCGCACCGCGATTAGTAGACAAAAGAAAGCCAATCCCTAGTAAAACTAGAATACCCAAAACACTAATAAACACACTCATGACTCCAAATCCTTCGCCATTAATTGTGCTGCAAGCGTAGCAAAGTTTTTATTGTTGGCAGGCTTAGCATAAGTTTTGCAACAAAATCAAACAAAGAAAATTTACTGAGTAAAGTATGAATCAAGTCGTCGTTGTAACAGGTGCCAATCGCGGTATTTGTCTGTCGCTATGCAAACACTATGTTTCTCTAGGGTGGGCCGTGATCGCGGTCTATCGAACGCCCTCACCTGCGCTAAGCGCCCTTGATGTCAAAATCGTTCAAGACATCGACATTACCCTCCCCTCTTCAATCGCAGCTTTAAAACAATCATTAGGTGACACCAAGATCCACCTTCTGATCAACAATGCTGGCATCTTGCGTGATGAAAAGATCGCAAACTTAAACTACGAAACTATTCAGTACCAATTTGAGGTGAATACACTGGCCCTCTTCGCGTTACAGAAGCTCTTCAGCGCAATATGACCGATGGTGGAAAAATAGCTTTTATCACCAGCCGTATGGGGTCTATTGAAGATAACACTAGCGGTGGAAGATATGGCTACCGCATGTCTAAATGCGCTTTGAACGCCGCTGCAGTTTCGATTGCTCATGACCTCGCTGACAAAAACATTGCGGTTGCAATATTGCATCCCGGTTTAGTCGGAACGAATATGATTGGCGATATGGGTAATGTCACTCCCGATCAAGCTGCAGAACAACTCGCAAGCCGAATTGAAGCGCTAAATATCACGAACCCGGCAACATTTTGGCATACAAAGGATCATCAACTTCCTTGGTAGCTGCGTATTAGTACTTGACCACGAACTAAATATGATAAGAATATGGGACGTCTCTCAAATTCAAGAGTCATAGAACTTTGAGCGAAGTCGATATTAATGTCTAAAAACGATAACAAGATCCAAAAAGACGCCTTCATGCCCCTAATCTGGGCGCTCGCATGCACGTGGTTACTGGTCGCTAGCCTCGGACTATGGCACCTATTTTCATCTGATTATCGTGCATTTTTACATAAAAATGCTCCAGACATCAGACAGACGCCTGAATATAAAACAGGAAAAATCACACTTGTACACTATATCGATGAACAATGCAGTTGCACACGCTTTGCTAAACCACACATGCGTGAGTTAAAGCGCGAATTAACTAATGTAAATCATATTGAAATGATATCAAATGACAGCACAATGCTAAAATCAGGCTTAAATCTTTGGGCTATATCAAGTCCATCTGTCAGTGTCTTTTCACCAGAGGGCGAAATTCTCTATCACGGTCCCTATTCTTCGGGTGACGTATGCGGACAAGGAGAGGATCTTGTCATGTCACGTCTAGAACAATGGTACGAAGGGTATAAACAGCCACAATTTAACGTGCTAGGTAATGGGTGTTTTTGTCCTTGGAATAATTCAATAGATAAACAAATAAACAAATAAACAGATAAACAGATAAACAAATAAACAGATAAACAGATAAACAGATAAACAGATAAACAGATAAACAGGTAAACAGATAGTCTAAGTTATGATGTATTCAAAACAAGAAAGCTCGATGAACGAGACGTTGCTGCGTGAACACTACATGAAAGCGGATAAAGTAATGCTCGCTATCATGAGCTTATTATTTACCATTTCGTTTGCGATTGCTCCATTATACAACTCATGGGTTGAAGCTATGTTTATCGGCGGTGGTACTTTTGGTACTGCACTGCTTATCAGACACTTTGCGCCCGGAGCATTAGTCACTCGCCTTTTCATTGGCACGGCGTTTATGATTATGACGTCACTACATATTCAGCAAGCACACGGCATGCTGGAATTTCACTTTAGTGTGTTCGTGTTAATCGCCTTGCTGCTCTACTATCGAGACTGGGCCCCGGTTCTCGCAGCGGCTGCAACAATAGCCACACACCACCTTAGCTTTTTCTATCTGCAATCAGGCGGAGTAAATGTTTGGGTATTACCCAGCACAGAACTTGGCATTAGCGTGATATTTCTCCACGCAGCATACGTTGTTATAGAGTCCGCTGTCATCGTATGGATGTCTATCGATCTTAAAAAAGAATTCCTCGCATCTATAGAACTTAGCACCACAACACGCGCGATCGTAAAGGAAGATAAAATTGACCTTTCGATTCGTACCAGTCGTAGCAACAAGCTCCTGCAAGATTTTGATCACTACACCGAAACGGTCTGTGAACTAGTAGATCAAGTGGCACAAAGCTCAACAAAAGCACACAATACAACGAGCGAATTACTAACGCTAAGCACGAATTTGCAGTCACTATCTTCGACACAGCAACAACAAACCGATATGATTGCGAGCGCGGTTGAAGAATTGACAGCATCCGCAAGAGAAGTATCTCATAACGCAAATCAAGCAGCTGATGCAGCATCTCTTGCACATCAAAATTCGCAGTTATGTCGCGACTCAAGTTCAGTGACAGAAACCAACATCCTCAACTTAAACCAACAAATTGCCGAAGCTTCGCAAACCATTTTATCTCTCGATCAAGAAACCACTGAAATTGGGTCTTTGCTTGATGTGATTCGTGGTATTGCAGAACAAACAAATCTTCTTGCTCTCAATGCAGCTATTGAAGCGGCTCGAGCGGGTGAGCAAGGTCGAGGTTTCGCAGTAGTTGCGGATGAGGTCCGATCGCTAGCTATGCGCACGCAGAAATCGACAGAAGAAATTGATCGTATGATTGAACGTTTGCAGAAAGGAAGCGGCAAAGCTGTTAGTACGATTGAAGCGAGTCAATCTCTAGTCAAAACCTGTGTTGAAAACACACACCAAGGTCTTGAATTAATCGAACGAGTGGAACAAGCCATTAACAAGATCAATGACATGAACCAAGTTATTGCGGGCTCTGCCAATGAGCAAAGTACGGTCACTGCTGACATCAGTCGAAGCTTAAACGAAATAGTTACGTCGGCCTTCGAGACCAATGACCAAATATCAAACAGCAATTCGATGATCGAAGAATTGGATCTCCATGTAAAACAGTTAGAGGCAGTAAACAGTAAGTTTAAAAGTACTTAAAGTTTCGTGAGAAGATCACTAAACCATTCAAATATGATATCGCGGCTAGGTAGTTCTTATGGCGACTGTTTCGACAATATGCCGCGCTAAATGAAAGGTAGTCGCTACTTGTCTTGTATTCTGCGCTTGTCCAAGAAAACACCATGGTTTTTGGGTGAGTGATCGATCGCTTGAATGTCAATGTGTGCGTTACCGCTCACATTGAGCTTGAGGTCCTGACGAAACCTTTAAACTACCGTACTGGCATGTCGATAAAGACCGCCAATGCTAAGTAATGCAAATCTTACCCTGGTTAATTTACGCTGCTCAAAAGCTGTACATTGTAGCCTTGACCGTCAACCAAAAAACGAAGAAGAGCTATGCAATTGCAAGGGCTTACTTGCGTCAAACAAGAAGGAATGTTTAGTCTAGCATTGGCGGCCAAATACATTTCAGCATCATGGGTATAGTGTGAAGATATTGCACTTATACAACCGATGTTACGTATTATACTAGGTTGCCTACCAATTAGGCTCAGTGCTTTGTTTGAGTCTGCAGATGTCGATCTATCTGGCAACGTTCCTCAAAACTTACAACAATAGGTCCTACATTGAATGATGCTCGTTTTCCATAGGTATTTTGAGATTTCGAGTTTCGCAAAGCTTTTTGTTTTATTGTTCTAAGAGTCTCTTCCGACTCAACCAAACGTGGCATGGCATTCTCCGGTATATTTGATGTTTGTTGTACGCCCAAAAAGTTCGGCTAGTTTAGTTGAGAATTTAGAAAGTGTTAGAAACTGAAATCAAACTCGTTTAAATGCTGAAGATATCCGCCCAAGGCTTTGCGCCTTCATATCTAAGTCTTTAGAGAGCTCATAACTTTGGTTCGCCGACTGCGTACTTGCTTCGACGAGATCAGACATTTCAACAATGGTTCTCGCGATATCCTCAGACACATTAGTTTGCTCTTCAGCTGCCGTGGCCACTTGCAGATTCAAACCACTGATCCGCGAAATGCTGTCGCTAATAACATCGAGTTGCCGACTCGCCTTATTAAATAAGTCAGCACTACTGGCAGTCACCTCAGAGCTAGCATTCATTACCGCAGCAGTATTCTTAGCCCCCGTCTGAACGCTTTCAATGATGTCTTCAATTTCAGTCGTCGATTGCTGCGTTTTCTGAGCAAGTGATCGAACTTCATCTGCAACCACCGCGAACCCTCTTCCTTGCTCTCCGGCTCGCGCCGCTTCAATCGCTGCATTTAGAGCGAGGAGATTTGTTTGCTCTGCGATGCCACGTATAACACTGAGCACGTGCCCAACGTTAGCAGAATCCTCTTCCAAACTATGAACGACCAACACCGTTTCCGATATTTGATGAGATAATTTATTAATCGAAACTTGTGCTTCGTTCATCGTTTGAACGCCCTCTTTAGCAGCAAAATCAGCTTCTTGCGCAATATTGGCCGCAGATGCAGAATGGCCAGCGACCTCCTGCGCTGTCGAGCTCATCTCCGTCATTGCCGAGGCAATATGATCTGTTGAATCATTAGCTATTGAAATCTTATCCACCAAAAATTGAGACGAATCTCCAAGTTTCTCTGCTGCACTGCGCATGGCACTATCAGACTCTTTCAAACTAAGTGAAATATCATGCAGAAAATTTTGCATCGAATTTGATGCCTTTGAAAGATTACCTAGCTCATCTTCGCGTGTGGTATCAATGTCGTTATCTAAATTTCCCTTACTAATATTTGAGATTACATTAATAAGCGTTTGACACGGTTCGATTATGGCTTTATTAATCACAAATATTGAGACAATCGAAAACATCAAAATCAAAACGAGTAACGCGATATTAATAACATATAGTCTAGAACTCGATGTTTCCGAGACTGCAGTGCTTTTCTCTAGAGCATGCTGTTCGATAATACTTGCAGCTTGACTCAATAACTTCGCGGGTTCACGATCAATACCCGCAACTGCTTTATCTCCAGCAGTATGTTCAAAGCCAGCATCGACAAATGCATCAAATCCTTTACGGTAAGCCGTTCCCATTTGTTGATGTGATTTTAAAAAACTCGAGACTAAGTCGCGCGCTTCACCCTCTTCCAATATTCTTAGCAAGGCTTCACCATTCTGTTGCACATCATTCTCACGATCTTGAAAACGCTGCCAATATTTAGTTCTCTGATTATCATCCGCACCACGCAATAGTGTATTCTTCCATTCCTGCACTTGAGTTTTGAATTCAATTAGCATGTAAGTTATAAGTCGTTCGCTCGCAATATCCTTCGTTATCAAATTATTGAAGCTATTGACCCCTTTTAAAGCGGAGCTAAAAGAAGCAAGGGAAGCACAAAAAATCGCTAATGAGCTTATCGCGATGATTGCCATCAATTTATTTCGAATACTACGTTTCAACCAACTCATCTAATCTCCGTATATCTAAGTTTGTCTAAATCGCACAAAGTAAAGCTCGACAAATAGAATTTGCAAGAAAGTATCGAAAATTTAATAACTAATATTGCATTTTAAGTTCTTACTCTGCATACGAGCGCTAATAGAATATCTCTACAGCCAGAAAGGCAAAGAAAAACCCTATTGCCCAAACCACCACAGAAGACCAGTACATCCAAGCACTAACGCGTCGCAATCGCATACATGCTCTCGCCTGCTCCGGATCAATGGGACAAGGGGCATTTCGCGCATTCCAACGCATTGACCCTGCAAACAAAATCATTACGCCAGAAACACCGAAGGTCCATGCTTTGTATTTTGAAAGCGCGATCAACCATGGTGCTGTTGAAACTAAACCTGCTAGGGCCGCCCCTGCACCAAGCATCACAAACAAAGCAGGTAATGCACAACACACCAAGGTGGCAAGCGAGGTAAACAAGCTTAGCGTCGGAGCGATCGTGTCTTTAATGCCATAGTTTGAAACATCATTTGAGACGTCTTCTTGGCCATCCATTATGAGCACCCTCTCGCGATACCCACGAGGTTATAGCCTGAATCTTGGATCAAGGTCGTCACAGTTTCATCATCTATCTCAACACCGGCTTCAGTCGCTACCACGACTTTACCTGCATTCAAATCGACATCGACACCGGTCACGCCCTCTTGCTCTCCAAACACCTTTTCTACGGCCCGAGCGCAGAAATCGCAAACTAGACCATTCACGGTAATATCAATGGTATTCTCACAAGCCGCCCCTTCCGCGCTCGCCGTTTGCTTTTCTATGCTTAGCCCGTCATGCGTATGATGATGCCCTGTGTTGTGATTCATGTGTTGTTCACCGGCAGAGTAGCCATTGCTTGTTAAACCAATCATCAACAAAGAAATAAAGATCAACTGTTTCATCATAAAACTCCTAGTATCGAATAATTAAGTTGAATAAGCCTTGGCCTTGGTCGTTCACACCAATCTCTGCAAGGTATTCATTTTTGAAAAAACGGAATAAAGGCGTAACTGAGGTTTGGTCATCCTTCGTTGGTGTATGGTCAACTTGCACCATGAACCAAGTATGTAAATCGCCGTAATTGCCAATGTAAGGCGCAAAGCCTATTCGTGCTTTTTGGGTATACGCACTTTTTATTGAACCGGCCTCGGTATAACGATTTTCGTATGACACGAAATAACGACGATCTTCCCAATCAGCAGCAAGTCCCACAAAACCTGCAGGCTGCTGCTTATTGTTCAGTTCGTCTAAATCACTAATGGCCCACCCAAGCGCACCTTTGAAATAAAAGTTGGCTTGAGATGTGGGTCGATTCCACCGTTTTAAAAGGCGGTTGTATTGCGCGCCATGAAACTGCCATTGTTCAGCACGCCAATACTCTCCCCGATAACCAATCGACTCACGCGCCGTTGGTGAATAATGAAGATGTAAACTACTCACATCCGCATCATTGTTTTGCATCAATGTGATGCCGCCTGGATAGGAAACTGGCCGTGCTTCGGCAAGCCCTACCGCAACGCTCAGTGCAAACAAGGCACATAAGCGATCAAAAGAAACATTCATTGTTTCACTCCAAATAAATATATAAACCGAAGTAAGAAATACTTCGATGATCAATTTGTTTCGGAGTTAGGCTTTCGGGGGTTTGTCAATCACGCTAATGCGCTGGAAAGGACTGCTGATGCTATCAACAGTATTAGGCTGAGCCTGAAGGTTAAGTTCGAATGAAATAAGCTCTATAGAGTTATTCGTTTGAGGACAGGTTTCACATTGGCAGTCATGTCCTCCGTAAGAATCATCTAATCCCGCAGAAGAGTCACTATCGGATGGTGATGAAAACTGTTCTTCATGGCAGTCTTCTGACATGGATGGTTGCGACATATCCATGTCATGCATAGCGATAGATTGATTGTCAGCCTCTTCAAAGCAGCATGATGTAGCTGCGCTCACCACATTGGCAAACACCAAAAACAACACTGACAAAACAACCACAATCTTTCTCATTGGAGCAACTTACCAACACTAATAAGCCAGGTCTAGTATTCCAATCAGCACCAAACAATATTTAAGACACATTTGGCAAAATCGATGCCGCTAATCAATCAGCATGTCTTTTAATAACTGATACAGCTTTACACACGCGTCTTTGTCTTGTGCATCAACATGCGGTGGACCGAAATCACCAATATCATTATCGAAATACTGACCACTTTTTACGGCAAAAGTTTCATCAAGCACTGAGCGAACAATGATTTCTGCCCCAATACTCATGTCATTCCCTGCAATCCCCAAAACCTGGCTAGACCATTTTGCTTGCTAATAACGACCCGGGGTTTAACGCAATAACAGTAGGCCCACTCTGACCTAATTGATCAGCGAGAGCACGAGACCACATCGTGATAGCAAGCTTGCTCTGCACCTAAGCTTGCATGGCATTACTAGTCTGTGAGCGACCACACAGGAGAGATTCATCGATAGGGGACTGTGCCGCTGAGGACAAATTAACAATGCGGCCATTGTTTTAGATGATTGGAAGCAAGCAGTGCGTTAAAACAAAAGGGGCAGAGGTATTCACAGCAAAACGCACATCAAAATCATCCTCCGTTCGCGTATCTAATGTTTTTAATATATCGGCATTGTTAATGAGCACATCAAGATAGCTATGGCTGTTTAATACAGCTTGAGCAAAATCCTTAGTCGCCGACACACTCGACAAATCGGCCTTATAGACCGATACGTTCGTATCAGGGTTAAGAGATAGAAGAAGATTGCTCGCAGCTTCTAGCTTCTCTGGACTTCGACCATGAATCAGCAGCTCAATACCAAGCTCTTGCTTTTGAATAAACAGCTTGACGGCCTCGAGCCAAATGCCATCTGTATCGCCGGTGATAAGTACTTTATTAACAGATCCTCCTACGCATTCCCTTTATCATATTCACCAGCCGAGTTCAGATAGATGATTAGTGAGTGTATAAACCAATAAAAAAGGACGCATAACGCGTCCTCTTAATCACCTATTCAATTATTGTTTTGCTAGAACAGATTCAGTATCAACATCGCCATCAATCGTCTCTTGTGGGCCTTTCACTTTTTCACGTAGTTTTTGGAGCATTACATAGAACGCTGGAATCAGCATGGTGGCAAACACAGCGTTCGCGATCATTCCACCCATGACTACATAGCCAATCGAGTGACGACTCTCTGCGCCTGCACCCGACGCGATTGCTAGAGGAATAACTCCCATCGTAAACGCAAGTGCGGTCATGACCACTGCACGAAAACGCAACAACGCTCCTTCTGTAGCGGCTTTGAGAATCGATAGCTTTTCGTCATCACGTTTAAATTTCTCAAACTCGACAATCAAGATCGCGTTTTTCACAGAGAACCCGATTAATAACACCATGCCCACCTGACCATATAAGTCAAAAGGTTGCCCAGTAATCAACAAGGCTATGAACCCACCAAGAATAGCAATTGGCGCAGCTAACATAACTGAGATTGGAATCGCCCAACTCTCATACTGTGCGACAAGAAACAGATAAACAAAGATCAAAGCCATACCAAACAAAATTGGCGCAAGACCTCCGGCCATGATTTGTTGCAATGCAGAGCCTGTCCACTGTCCCTCATAACCATTCGGCAAAGCGGACGAAGCCAAGCTCTCAGCTGCTCGCATAACATCTCCAGAGCTGTACCCCGGAGCTGGCATTAAGTTGACTGTGACCGCACCAAATAAGTTATAACGAGAAGACACATCAGGCCCAACAAAAGTCCGCGTTGTGATTAATGTGCTAAGAGGCACCATTTCCCCTTTTTCTGTGCGAACTTGCAAGCGGCCTATATCATCGACTTCGTTTCGGCTCGCATCGTCAGCTTGCATCTTGACCTGATAAGTTTGCCCGAACTTACTAAAATCATTAACGTACAAGGCTCCCAATTGAGTTTGTAGTGTTAAGAAAATATCCGACAAGGGGATACCAAGATTCTTCGCTTTTTCGCGATCAAGATCGATAAATATCTGTGGAATATTGGCTTGATATGTTGTGAATGCAAAAGCAATTTCGGGTGTTTGGTTAGCTGCAATGATAAAACTTCGAACAGCCTCACCAAAATCTGCGGACGATTTGCCCTCCAGATTTTTCAGAACATATTCCAAGCCGGATGTTGCTCCCAAGCCAGGTATTGGCGGCATCGAAAACGCGCGAATATTAGCAGCAGAAACCGCATTAAATTTAGTCTGTAAGCGCTGCATCACAGCATCTTGATGTTGACTGGGTTGCTTTCGTTCTGCCCAGTCTTTCAACATCACAAACCCTAAGCCTGCATTCGAGGATGCAGCACCGGTTAACATACTGAAGCCAGGCACAGTAATAAAATCTACCACCTCTTCTTCAGACTCAATGATCTCATGTATTTGATCGAATACTTCTAAAGTACGATTCAAGGATGCTCCGGCAGGCAGCTGAACATCCATCGCAAAACTGCCTACATCCTCATCTGGCACGAAACCTTTAGCAACAATATTAATCGATTGCCCCATACTGAGAACGACAAAAACTAATATGACACCAACAATCATTAGCCGACGAATACTTTTTGCAACAATCGCATGATAGCCATCAGTCAATTTATCAAAATACTGATCGAATTTTCGGAAGACTAACGCTTTATGTTTTTCACCATGTTCAGCTGCTGGTCTAAGCATCAAGGCGCAAAGCGCTGGACTTAAGGTTAAGGCATTAATGGCAGAAATAATAACAGAAACTACAATTGTGATCGCAAACTGATTGTACATTTGTCCAGAAATACCCGGCATGAGTGAAACCGGGATAAAGACTGCCATCAATACAAGAGTGGTAGCGATAATTGGCCCAGTCACTTCTTTCATCGACAAAACCGTCGCATCAACAGGAGACAATCCATCATGCAGATGTCGTTCTACATTCTCGACCACGATAATCGCATCATCGACCACAATCCCAACTGCCAAAATCATTCCAAACAAACTAATGGTATTGATCGAAAACCCCATATAAAGCATCACTGCAAAAGTACCAATCAAAGATACAGGTATAGCGACCATAGGAATAACGACAGCGCGCCAATTTTGTAAGAACAAAAATACAACGACTAAAACGAGAAAGATTGCTTCGTACAGCGTATCGAATACCTCATCGATAGAGCTTACGATAAAAGTGGTAGTGTCATAAGGGATAGTAGCCTCAATGCCCTCAGGGAAACGTGAACTTAAGTTATCAAGAACATTTTGAACACCTTCTTTAATTTCAAGCGCATTTGCACCAGGTGCCCGATAAACTGCGAGCAACGCAGCAGGCGCAGCGTTATAAAGACCCTCTGAGACATAGCTCGATGCACCGAGTTCAACGGAGGATACATCTCGCATGTAAACGGATGAACCGTCTTCATTTGAGCGCAAGATAATATTTTCAAACTCTTCAACTGAATTTAAACGCCCTTTTGTGCTTAATGTATACTGAAATTGCTGTTCTTCAGGAGAAGGTGCGGCCCCCACGTTACCTGCTGCAACTTGCATATTTTGTTCGCTAACCGCATTGCGAATATCTGTAACAGTGATTCCCAAGGCTGCCATTTGATCAGGTTTAAGCCACATACGCATACTGTAATCTTGCTGACCAAATATGGTCACATCACTGACACCAGGAACACGTGCGAGCTCGTTCTTAACGTTTATCGACGCATAGTTCGATAGAAACAGTCTGTCGTACTGATTATCGGGAGAGAAAACACTGGCTACCAACACCATGTCAGTAGACATTTTATCAACCGTTACACCTAGGCGAGTTACGTCAGACGGTAAAGAGGATGTCGCTCTATTCACTCGATTCTGAACATTAATTTGAGCAAGGTCAGGATCAGTACCTACCTCAAAAACTATCTTTAAATTATAGGTGCCATCATTCGCCGAATTTGATGACATATACAACATATCCTCAACGCCATTGACTTCATCTTCAATCGGCACGGCAACAGTTTCCATTAAGACGCTTTCATTAGCCCCAGGGTATACCGCACTAACTTGAACAACAGGCGGAGTAATTGAAGGGAACTGGGCCACCGGTAAAAGTTGAAGAGCAATGAAACCAGATAAAGCCAGAACAATTGAAATAACAAAAGCAAACTTCGGCCGATGAATAAAAAACTCACTGAACATCGCTACGCTCCTGCTAAGATCTATTTAGGTACCACGGATTGAGATGCTTCCGCCTTACTTCCAACGCGAACTTTCTGAAGACCGTCAACAATCAATTGTTCACCAACTTCTACTCCTGACTCTATAACTTGCCCTACACCTAATCGCATGCCGACCTGTATTGGCCTTTTTCTTACGACAGAGTCTTCATCTAGCATAAGAACATATTTACCAAGTTGATCTTCTTGAATAGATTTCTGCGGAATAACGATTTGACTCTGAGTTTGGACGCGCTTTACCAGTAAAGTAACGTGCTGCCCTGATATCAACATTCCGTCTAGGTTATCGAAAACAGCACGGATTTTGATTGTTCCAGTATTTGGGTTGACACGATTATCAACAAATTCAAAACGCCCCTTTTCAGGATAAACATCGCCTGAACGCAGTTTTATCTGAGCATACGATACAAGCCCATCACCACCCTCGGCTAAACTTTTCTCTCTCTCACTACGGTAATTTACAAATTCTGTCTCGCTCACGTTAATTGAGACATAAATCGGTTTGATTTTGACTAGAGAGGTAAGCGTAGAACTGGGTGTAACGAGATCACCAATACTGACTTCAGACTGGCTAATCATGCCGTCTGTCGGAGCATAAATTTTAGTATATCCAAGATTTAGTTCGGCATTCTTGAGATCGGCATTTGCCGCCTTAATTGAAGCTTCAGCTTGAAGTTTTTTACTCGTTAACTCATCCATTTGTGACTGACTAATCACCGCTTTAACGATCAGTTCCTCTCCTCGTTTATAGTTTATTTGTGCCTCATCATTAGCTGCACTTGCTTGTGCAACTTTCGCTTTTGCTTGGGCCAAAGCTGCCTCATAATTTTGTCGGTCTAACTCGAATAATAAGTCACCCTTTTGGACCTGAGAGCCATCATTCACAGCCTGAGATACTAAATACCCTTCTACACGAGCTTGTATCGTAACGTCTTCGGAGGCTTCTGTTTTGCCTGTAAACTCTCTGGTCGGATTAACATCCTCCGAAGCAATAGTGATTACACCGACTTTAGGAGGTGGTGCAGTTGGTTTTTTTTCATCTCCACCCGAACAGCCAACCAAACTGATAAACAAACTGATAACTATGCTCGTGCGACAAACCCTAATCATTACTTAACTCCCAGTTCATTCTCAACCTAAGGCAAATACGCTTTTGCACACTAAAATTACGACGTCTTAAGTAAAGTACATAAACTATAGATTGGGAAGCTTAGAGCTCAAACAAAAACAATAATTTAACCAAATTATCGACAAGCAATTACAACCGGGTCAATCTGTCTAGCGAGCGCTGGTCAAGAAAATATCTCCCTAAGAAAAAGCGTAAATGCTTGGATCGGCTTATCTCAGTGTTTCAGCTTTTATCATTCTTCCCCAAGAATTCATAAGATCTGACGGCCCTAATCAAGGACAATTCTGCCTCTCCTCTTCGGACGACAAACTTACGATGAGCTATCAGATCGACTTATAGGTATATAAAAATCAAGGCGTACAATATGCTCGCTGTAGTAACATACCATCACCAATTTAAATTCGATCGATTAAGAACTATGGATATAAAGAATAAAGTAATTGCCGTCACCGGTGCGGCACGCGGACTAGGCTTCGCGATGGCAAAACTACTATCAGAAAAAGGCGCACTCATTGCGCTAATTGATCTGGATATAGAAGCAACTAATAACGCAGTAAAAGAACTACCGAATGCAAAAGGCTATGCATGTAACGTGGCTCAAGAGCATGAGGTTGTGCAGACATTCTCGCAGATAAAAGAAGATTTTGGGCACTTAGATGGTTTGATAAACAATGCAGGCATTCTCAAAGATGGCTTGATGGTCAAAACTAATGATGACGAGGTTCAGAAATTACCATTATCCCAGTGGCAAGCAGTGATCGACGTGAATCTCACCGGTGTATTTTTATGTGGACGCGAAGCTGCTGCAAGCATGGTTGAGCAAGGCTCTGGTGGCGTCATTATTAATATTTCAAGCGTAAGTCGAGCCGGTAATTTTGGTCAAACAAATTACAGTGCAGCTAAAGCAGGTGTCGCGGCAATGACTGTAACATGGGCTAAAGAATTAGCCCGCTATGGCATTCGTTCTGCCGGAATCGCACCGGGTTTTGTTGAAACCGAAATGACGGATCTCATGCCTGAAGAAGCCTTCAATAAAGTCGCGAATTTAATTCCGTTAGGTCGTATGGGGCGGGTTGATGAAATCGCGCATACGGCAGCCTATATTTTCGAAAATGATTACTTGAGCGGTCGTATTATCGATGTAGATGGCGGCATCAGAGTTTAAAACTGATATATATGAGTAAGTACTAACTAGCGAAGAATCTTGACGATTGAACTCACTGAGTTCTCAATTATTGTGGAGACTTGGAGTTGAAACAGAAATACTTTTTCACTGCCCTATCAACTATTAGTCGCATGCGTTACAACTAGCTTGTTTTACTGATCACTTCAAGCACTCATCAAGACAAGCCTTAAAAGCATCAGGGACCAAAGCAGTTTTGCGTAAGTTAAAGTCAAAGAACACAACGCCAGTTTTTGCGATTGAAATCAATTGGCGCGGAGCGCTCTGTTCATCACAAACACGCGTCATTTTGTAATAGAGCTGACAGCTTTTAGTTCCAATGTCTTGTACTGAGATATCTATATTGAGCAAGTCTCCATAAAAAGCTTCGTTTTTATACGTAATAGCCAGATCAGCAAGAAGCGTCCCCACACCATCAACGTCCCACTCTTCGTACCCAAATGAACGAAAGAACAAAACACGCGCTTCGTGAAGCATGGTGATCATCCCATCATGCCCTAAATGGTTTCCGTAATTGATGTCACTAATGCGCACAGCAAGTTGTCTAGAAAAGTGAGTAGGACTTGGATAATCGAGTTCGACACGAGACATAAACATACCTTACTAATAAAAACGTACGAATGAAGCTTAAACCAGACTCGAGACTTAACCTGCAAATCCGAAAGACAAATGGTTAATGTGAAGCAGCTAAACCTCGTGTGATCACGACAAGTAATACTCCACCTAAGATCAATAACGAAGATAAAACAAGACGCTGAGTAATTGCCTCATCTAATAAACTTAGTCCAAAAAAAGCAGCAATAACCGGAACCAGTAACTGAACCGCAGCCGACTGACTGGTGTTCAAACGCTTTGCAGCCAAAAACCATATCGTATAACCCAGACCTGAGGCGATCCCCCCAGAAAGAGCTGCTAGGAGCAGCCCCTCAGCGCTAAGTTGCAAAGAGCCAAAAATAACACCACTAATTAGCAACACTGCGACGAGGGGGAGAGTGCGTAAAAAGTTGAAGAATGTATCAGATAGAGCATCTGTCGAATTCTTACCACGCAATGAATACACGCCCCATGCCGCGCCGGAAATACTCATCAAAATAGAACCAAATAAGGACGGTGCTCCCGCCCCTGGAAGAATAAGGTAAATTAAGCCTGCAAAAGCGATCAAAAATCCGGAAATTTCGGAACCCGATAAGCGCTCACCACGAAAGTAGGCGATCAGAATCATTGAAAGTTGCACACTACCAAACAAAATCAACGCGCCCGTACCGGTATCCAACAAGGTATAAGCAAAAGAAAATGCCGCTGCGTAGACAAACAACATCGCGCCCGCGAGACCATTGCCCTCGGCTTTTCTCTCACGTTTGTTTGAACTAAAAGATAAAATAAGAAACAACACTATCACAGCGGAAATCAGGCGCACTGCGGTAAAGCTAGCTGGATCAATATCGGCCGACGATGCTGGGGTAAAAGCCATGCGACATAAGACTGAATTTCCAGCAAATGCTAGTAATGCAATCGAAGTAAGAGAAATTGTACGGAACATAAAACAGAAATGCTTCCAATCAAACCGCAATCGCAGAGCATACAGAATAACAACTAAAAGGAAACAAAAGAAAAATGGTGCCCGGGGCCGGAATCGAACCGGCACGTCCCGAAGGACGACAGATTTTAAGTCTGTTGCGTCTACCAATTTCGCCACCCGGGCAGGGGGGCTACCAACTCTTATACATCAAGAGTGGAGGCGCGAGCCGGAGTCGAACCGGCCTACGTGGATTTGCAATCCAGTGCATAACCGCTTTGCTATCGCGCCACATTTTGTAAGGTGTTTAAGTGCTTTCGATGAACAAGGATTGCTACATCCAGTGCACTTTTCACCTTGGGTCGTACAATCGTACTCAGCGCTTTGCTAACGCGCCACATTTTGTAAGGTGTTTAAGTGCTTTCGATGAGCAAGGATTGCTGCATCCAGAGCATTTTTTACCTTAGGTCGTGCAATCGTACTTAGCGCTTTGTAGTCGCGCTACTTAAAAAAGCACGTGTATTATAGTGCCCTTTTAACAAAAACGCCTCGGGGTTTCCGAGGCATTTTTATTTGGAGCGGGAAACGAGATTCGAACTCGCGACCCCGACCTTGGCAAGGTCGTGCTCTACCAACTGAGCTATTCCCGCGTAAAACTTTTATCGCGTTTAGGCTGTTGCCTTGCGAAGAGGCGCATATATTAACGAATCAAATTAAGGAGTCAAGCACCTTTAAGCACTTAATTTTAATTACTTTTCGTTTGCGAATAATGCTCCCCAAGAAGCGGCTAAATATTGAACCATTGACCACAAAGTTAAGACTGCTGCGATAACGATCAAACCGTAACCAAACCAGAATGAAGCTTCAATTTTTGCACCAATCAGCAAAAAGAAAATCGCACTCATTTGGCACATTGTTTTCACTTTGCCTATATATCCAACTTTCACATTATCGTGTTTACCTTGTTGCGCCATCCACTCTCGGAGAGCAGAAACGACAACCTCTCTCCCTACAATGATAATTGCAGGAATCGTTATCCACCATACGCCAAACTCTTCAATAATCACGGCAAGTGAAATCGTCACCATCAGTTTGTCTGCAACCGGATCCAAAAACGCTCCAAATGGCGTCATTTGATTCCACTTACGTGCTAGATAGCCATCAAACCAATCGGTGACGCCAGCAATCCAAAATAATGCTGCGCAGGCGTAATAGTTCCAATCATAAGGAAGGTAAAAAGCGATCACGAAAACGGGAATCAAAACAATACGCGATAGCGTAAGGATATTCGGCAAATTCATTTTTTCTCTACTCAATCACCGTGCAGACTAAGGTATATATGCTCCGCTAGACTGCTACTAATGCCATCCACTTTGGCTATTTCTTCAATCGATGCTGTTTTAATCCCTTGCACACTGCCAAAGTATTTGATCAGTGAGCGCCGTCTCGTTGGGCCAACGCCATCAATCCCTTCAAGCTGAGACTGCCTGCGGCTCTTATCTCTTCGCTTGCGATGACCTGTTATTGCGAATCGGTGGGCTTCATCGCGAATATGCTGCATCAGATGCAAACTAGGTTCATCTGACGCGCATTGTATCGTTTTAAGGCCGCCCTGCCCATCAGGAATAAATAAGGTTTCAAAACCTGGTTTACGTGTTGCTCCTTTGGCGATACCAAGCAATAAAATGTCGCTGGCATTCAGTTCATTTAACACGTCTATTGCCATGTTCAACTGCCCTTTGCCACCATCTATAAAAATGATATCCGGACGCTTACTAGGCTCTTCATTCACCTTTCGATATCGCCGCGACAAAGCTTGCTTCATCGCTGCATAATCATCTCCAGGCTCAATCCCTTCTATATTGAAGGTGCGATAATCTGACTTTAGCGGCCCCTGATCGTTAAACACAACGCAAGACGCTACAGTTTTTTCCCCAGAACTATGGCTAATATCAAAACATTCCATACGCTTTGGCATGTCTGGCAATTCTAAAAGCGCTCTTAGAGCATCAACACGATGAAAAACATTTTCTTTGTTGGATAAATAGGTTTTTAAGGCGCTGTCAGCATTTGTCTGTGCCAACTTTTGCCACTGAGCTCGAATCGTCTTCACTTTGTGCGCAAACCGAATGTTTTTCCCGACAACATTTTGAACGGCTTCGCTCATCATCGTCTCATCCGCGCATTTAAAGGGCAAAATAACTTCGCAAGGCAAGTCTTTCTCGGCACCAGAACCCACATAATACTGCTCTATAAATGACTGAAGCCGCTCTTCTTTGCTCTCGTCTAAGAGCATTTTAGGGGTATAGTTTTTGTGCCCTAAAATTCGGCCCTTTCTGACGAAAAGCATCGAAAAAACCGAAACACCAGGGCCATCAGACAGTGCAACCACATCTAGATCTGCACTTCCTGATTCAACACTCTGGCTCTCTTGCGCATGGCGAAGGTGCTGAATCTGATCTCGCAGTTCTGCCGCCTTTTCAAACCTCAAGTCCTCAGAAGCGGTCTCCATTTCATCTATTAACTGTCGAAGAAGTTCTGGATTCTTGCCTTGCAAAAACATCGTGACATGATGAACGTCTTGCAAATATTCATCTTTATCAACTAATCCAACACAAGGCGCTTTGCAGCGTTTGATTTGATATTGCAGACAAGGACGTGATCGGTTTTTATAGAACGATTCTTGGCACTGCCTAACTTTAAATATTTTCTCTAGAAGCCCTAGGCTCTCACGGACAGCATGCGCATTCGGAAAAGGCCCAAAATACTGCCCCACTTTGCCTTTCGTCCTAACGCGTTTAAGACTCAGTGAAGGAAATTCTTTATCGGTCGCCAAATAGATATACGGATAAGACTTATCGTCCCGCAGCAAAATGTTGTAGGGAGGTTTCAGCTTTTTGATCAAATTTTGCTCTAAGATCAAAGCTTCTGTTTCACTATTCGTAATAGTGACTTCAATATTTTGAATTTTTGAGACCAGCGCGCGAGTCTTAGGCGCATGATCATTCTTAAGAAAGTAACTAGAAACGCGTTTTTTTAGATTCTTGGCCTTGCCAACATAGAGGATCTGCCCAGCACCATCGAACATTCGATAGACACCTGGGGCAGTTGATAAGTTTTTAAGGAAGTTCTTAGCGTCAAATGGCTGCGCGATTGCGCTTTGACTACTCTGTGGCATCGACTTCTAGCAATCCGTGCTTTACTGCCATGAGCGTTAGACCTACATCACTGGTAACGCCAAGTTTCTCAAATACGCGATAACGGTAGGAGTTAACCGTTTTAGGGCTCAAACACAACACGTCCGAAATTTCTTGAACCTTACGACACTCCATAATCATCTCAGCAATCTGCTTTTCACGAGAGGATAGTTCACTAAACGGATCATTGCTGGATTCATTTAAAGCCATATTTTGTGCGATATCAGGGCTAATGTAACGCTCACCCGCATGCACTTTCTTTACGGCTTTAATCATTTCACTGATGTGGCTATTCTTCGATACATAAGCGGAAGCCCCAGAATCAAGGACTCTTTGTGCTGAAGGGGAATCTGTCAATGCAGAGACGACGACAACCTTGATGTCATCACTGACTTTCTTAATAAGTCGCGTGGCTTCAATGCCCCCTATACCGGGCATTTTGATATCCATAAGCACAACATCTGGCTTATGTGATTGAGCTGAGTCGATGGCGTTTTCACCTGAGTCAGATTCACCAATCACATTTATGGATACGTCATCCTGCAACATACGTGCGATCCCTGCGCGAATAAGATCGTGGTCATCAACCACTAATACATCTATCACTTGACACCTCGCACTATGTTATCGCTAAGACACATAACAGTAAGTTCATCGTTTACATTATTTTTCACTTATAGGCGAAGTTTATGACCTTTCCTGAAAAATGTGAAACCTTTGCTTCAAAAGCCTCCTACCAAGCACTTTTTTTTAGAAGTATTTCACGAGTTCAAATTGCACATGATCCTCACTTTGCAAAAATCTCATTTTCTGCGAGGAGTCGGTCGCTGCATTAAGGATATCCATTGGATCAGTGGTCAAATGAGGTTTCCCGTCAAAGACCCAAGCATTTACAAAAAGCTTTACATCGCTTGTGAGGCGCTGGCTTGCCTCAAGTGAGTAGATACGTTCATGAGTTTTGTGATCAAGAATACCGCCCAATAGTATTTCGGATGAGTCTTCATCATTAAACGCATAACGCCATCCAACAAACACGTCTTGCTCAAACGTTATGCGACTGTCACTCTTACGATCATCGTATAAATATTCAGCAATCCAACCCAAATCTGCATAACTATCAAAGATCCCAACCTGCGTGTATTCAAATCCTGCGACGGCGGCAGAGTAACGAGAATCGATTCCTTTCGTTGAAATACCTTCGAACTTTAGTAACCATGATTCATAAATATACTGGAGTTCCAAACCCGTTTGATCGATCTGCTCATAAAATGGAACAAAAGCAGAAGGCGCCATCGGGTTATTCGGCGCCAATATTGGCGTTCGCCCAGTACCAGAAAAATGAGAAATCGCGAAATCAAGATCGTCGATGTAATGCGAATAACGTGCGGCAAAGTCTTGATGATTCTCTTCAGCGCCTGATTCGTACTGTGCATGATCCAATTCAATTGGCAGGGGCAAACTCAAACGCCCTTCTATATCATTAAAAGTACGCTCTCTAAAATAGGGCAACCAAAACAAATCGATCGTCCCCCAATCATATTCTGAAGAGAACTGCACCATCGGTTGACCAAGCTTATCCTCACCATCGACTGACTCTACACCATCAGTCTGGTTTACAATATCGACTAGATGCAGCGACTCAGTAACACCCCAAAACACTTTGCTTACGCCCGCTTTTAGCGACCAATTGCTTCCTATGTATGTGTACGCAGCTTCTCTCAAATCAGCATGACTGCGCTCGTCGTCATTCCTGTCATAACGTCCAAAAAGTAATACTTCGTAATCACCGCCAAGGACCTCTCCATCGTAGCCCAGCTCTAAACGCCCAGAGGTTTGACTCTTATCTTGTCCATATAATCCAGATTCCGAAAAGCCTCGCCATTCGACACCTAATTCAGCTTCAAAAGAAGAAAACGCAACGCTAGGAAAAAAAGCTGAAACGAAGGCAATTCTGCGCAAAATCATGGACACCACCAAACTTGTTATTATTGGGCGAATTCTGCCCGCAATTGCGATCTGCGAATAGAGCAAGTCTTGGAAAAGATTTATCCATAAACTTTACAAACAAAATAACACTGTATACATTTACAGATACTGGATATAAAAACAGATAACCCAATTGCGGTAATTGACATGGAAAAACTCACCAAACGACAAAGCGAAGTGCTCGCTCTGATAAAAACCTACGTAGATGAAACAGGTTATCCACCAACACGCGCAGAAATCGCAAATGCTCTCGGCTTTCGATCTCCGAACGCTGCAGAAGACCACATCAAAGCACTTGCAAAAAAAGGCGCTATCGAGATTGTTCCAGGTGCTAGTCGCGGCATTCGACTACCTCAAGATGAGTCGGCGAATGATGGCCTACCTATTGTTGGCCAAGTAGCTGCAGGTAATCCGATTCTAGGTGAAGAGAACATCGAAGATTACTGCACCCTGCAACCCGAATTCTTCAATCCCTCAGCTGACTACCTCTTACGCGTAAGAGGTATGAGTATGAAGGACATAGGGATACTCGATGGCGACTTATTAGCTGTACATAAAACTGAGCAAGCTAAAAATGGCCAAGTCGTTGTTGCGAGAATTGAAGATGAAGTGACCGTAAAACGCTTTTTCAAAAACAAACATACTGTAGAACTGCATGCTGAGAATGAAGAATTTCAACCAATCGTTGTTGATCTGAAAGAACAGCAGCTCGCAATTGAAGGTTTAGCCGTTGGCGTTATCAGAAAGGATACAATCCAATGAATGAAGCATACATCCAACAAGATCTAGGTTTTAACGACAAGGCACTTAATACTTCGTTTATTGAAATAGACGCTCCAAATAGCGCAAAAAAAGAAGCGAACGTAACAGAGATTATTATCGCGAAGTCAAAAGCAGATAGTGTTCAAATGCTATTGCCTATGCTTACAAAGCTGAATCAAGAACAACGCTGGCTCGCATTAATAGATCCGCCTAGCGAACTACTGCATCGATGGAAATCTGAACGAAAAACAGATCTCAATGAAATAATCGTTCTTCGATCAAACAAGCAAATATCCGGTGATGCGCTATGTCAAAAAGCTTTAGCAATGGGTACCTGCCATGCAGCTATTTTATGGACAAAAGGCATCAACAACGAGTTTTTTGAACAGCTTGAACGCGCATCGATTGAGGGTGATAGTCACGGAATTCTAGTCAGAAGTAGATAGAAAACATGACAAACTAGATATTACATATAGAGATAAAGCGCACTATGGATAATTTACTGTGCGCTCAAAAAATGGGTTGAGTTTAATGTACTGTTGAAGGGACTTCTTCTTTTTGCTGCGCTTCGTATGCAGCTTTTGACTTTACGCTTGCGGTTTGAACACCGGCACCGATCATCGCTTTTGCAACTTCTACAGAATGCTCACGCAAGTACTCACTAACTTCCTCAGAAAACTGGATCGTTACTAATGCGCCTTCTTCATCGATTCGTTTTAAAACAAATTCACCATCGTCTTGCTGAACAATCTCTAAGAAAGAACTATCTGCAGTACTCACACTTACTCCACAAATCTGTTTTCATTAACGATGAATGGTATCACAGGGAGACATAGGCTCTCTATGCTCTGAGAGGATCAAAGCGTCATTAAATATAAAATTTATTAAATTGAAAGAAATAACAATATTTCTTCTTCAGGGCCTGAATAGCTTACCTATAATCTCGCCATAGTTTTTAACGCTTACATTTGGGCCGAATATGCCAACTAAACCGTCTTCCAATATCGCGATCTTTACCTTAACTCTCGCCATGTTGATTTGGGCTAGCTCATTCATAGCGCTTAAAATAACATTTCAAGAGCTACATCCTGCCCAAGTGTTATTTGGAAGAATGTTATTGGCCAGTGTCTTTTTCGTATTCATGCTGCGTTGGATGGGGCGTCTAAACTATCAACGAGGTGACTGGAAGCTACTATTAATGATGGCGATAATGGAGCCCTGCCTCTATTTCATATTTGAATCATTAGCACTTCAAAACACGACAGCATCTCAAGCTGGCGTTGTAACATCTCTTCTGCCTTTATTGACTGCAATTGGCGCTTACCTTGTTCTCGACGAACGTCTGCATATTCGAACTTGGTTAGGATTTGCCATCGCCATTGTCGGTGCGATTATTTTAAGTGTTGCTGGAGATAGCTCAGAGACAGCCCCTAATCCGATGTTAGGTAACTTTTACGAATTGTTAGCGATGGTTTGCGCTGCCGTGTATACCTTAGCTGTGAAGCATTTAGTGAGTCGTTACTCCCCTCTCTTTCTCACAGCTCTGCAATCTTGGGTTGGAGCAATCTTCTTTCTTGGGCCTGCGATGTACGTCCCTTTACCTGAAACCATTAGTACAACGAGCGTTGTTGCCGTGATGTATCTTGGCATTATCGTTTCGATCGGCGCCTATGGCTTATACAATTATTCTCTGACGCGAGTACCTGCTACTCAAGCCTCTGCCTTCATCAACTTGATTCCAGTATTCACTGTTATCATTGCATTTCTAGTTTTAGGGGAATATTTCAACCACACGCAGTTTATCGCCTGCAGCGTGATCATCATCGGCTTGTATTTAAGCAGGACGCCTAAAAAACAAGACCTTAATTAATACTCGGCGTATTGTTCTCGCACATCAGAGATGAATCGCTTCAACTCACCGAACATTTGCGAGGCGTCTGCTACACCCATTTTTAACGAGAGAGCTCGCACGTCAATTTGAGTGACGGAAAGATCACCCATCAACCCGTCGTTCTGAGCTGCCTCGGCAGTTTTTTTGTCAGCCAACACCCAAGCATCTACACACACAAGAACCTCACGCTGATCAAAGTTATCTAGATCAATAAAACCAGCTTCCCAGCTCTCGCGACCGCGACTTCGTTCAACGAAGGCGCTAACAGACGCTACATTACTGTAGATCGACAGAAACTCTGACCAACTTTGGATAGTATTCACTTTGTTCTTGGGAGAGAGAAGCTCAGACCACTCGTTCAACCATGCCTGCCATGCCGTACTTAAGGACATCAAATAGCCATTGTAAATAAGCTTACGATCCGCGCTACTTACATTATTCATTGCAGCAATTTGTTTCTCATACCGACCCGCAAAAAGCATTTGTGCCTGCACGACATCTCGCCAATTTTTCATATACCCTCCAAATTTATGCGCAGTATACGTGTTGCTTTTCTAATCCGCACTTGAAGAGACGTAAACCATGATCTTTACTGAACTAAAGGCAAATGAATAAGGACAAAAACGCCTGATGACCACAAAAGTATTAATATGTGACGATTCAAAACTCGCACGTAAGCAAATGGCAGCTTCACTCCCTGAGGACTGGGATATTGAGGTGAAGTTTGCAGAGCACGGAGCAGAGGCGCTGAAGCTCGTAAAAGCGGGTGAAGCAGACGTCATGTTTATCGATCTAAATATGCCCGTCATGGATGGCTATGAAACACTCGAGATGATTTCATCGCTAGACCTGCCTTGCATGAGCATTGTTGTATCGGGCGATATTCAGCCTGAGGCCAATGCTCGCGTAAAGCGCTTGGGAGCGATCGATTTTCTCAAAAAGCCAATAGACCAAGGGCAATTAATCAGCCTATTGGAAGATTTTGGGCTTTATCGTACAGCCAATGAAGCATCCGCAAATCCGAACGTCAAAGATGCAATCAACAGCATCACTAGCATCGATTATCGCGAATACATGCAAGAGGCTAGCAACGTCGCAATGGGGCAAGCCGCGGATCTTCTTGCTCGCTATTTGAACGTATTTGTAAAATTACCTATTCCTAACGTTAACATCATTGATGTTGGCGAACTGGAAATGGCTCTGGCTCATACCGAAGAGACATCCAGCTATTCGGCTGTATGCCAAGGCTTTATTGGTTCAGGCATTTCTGGAGAGTCGCTGCTCATCTTCAACGACTCTTGCTTTAAGGACATGGCAAGCCTTCTGAATTTTCAGGGCGAGATCGATAGTAAGGCAGAACTTGAATTGCTAATGGAAATGGCCGGCATATTAAGCGGAGCCTGCATTAATGGTCTGGCTGAACAAATCGATCTCATCTTTAGCCAAGGACATCCGGTAGTGCTGGGTCAGCACGTTCAAGTCAACGAACTGATTGGCAAGAATTCAAACCAATGGAAGCAAACGCTGGCTATTGAAATTAATTACAGCATCGAAAACCACAACATCTCATGTGACCTGCTATTGCTCTTCACTGAAGATTCGCTCGATAAACTGTATGAGCAAATCAACTACCTACTGAATTAAGAATATGGAAGCAGCACTCGAACAAATGAAAGAATTCCATTGGTTGATGGACATGGTCCAAACCGTGGATGTCGGCTTAGTTGTTATTGATGAACAGTTCAATGTAAAAGTCTGGAACAGCTTTATGGAGAGCCACAGCGGAGTCAGCTCTGACAAGCTACGCAATAAAAACCTGTTCGAAGAATTTAAAGATCTTCCAGAAGATTGGCTAAGACAAAAAGTGAACACGGTATTTGCGTTAAAAAACCGTTCATTTATGACATGGGAACAACGTCCTTATCTATTTCAGTTCCCTAATTATCGACCAATTACCGGTACTGAGAAATTCATGTACCAAAACATCACCATATCACCGCTAGTTTCTTTGGACGGAAGCGTCAATCAAGCTGTAATCATTATTTACGATGTCACCGACATCGTAGCGAACCGTAAAGCTCTTGAAAAAGCCAACGATGAATTACAGATGCTTAGCCGCACAGATCGACTGACAGAACTCTACAATCGTGGCTATTGGGAAGAATGCCTTGTTCGAGAGTACGCCCGTTACACACGTTATAAAACTGAATGTTCCGTTGTCATGCTAGATATCGATCACTTCAAAAAGGTGAATGACACCTACGGACATCAAGCCGGAGATGCTGTGATTCGTAAGGTCTCTTCGCTCGTACGTGACAATTTAAGAAAAACAGATATCGCTGGTCGATATGGCGGCGAAGAATTTGGAGTTATTCTTCAAAATACTGATTCAGATTCAGCCGTTTATTTTTGTGAACGCTTAAGAAAATCAGCCGAAAAATGTGTCGTGACGCATGACGGACAAGAAATCAAATTTACGATCAGCCTCGGTATTAGTCAGGCCGATCCCAACCTTATGGATTACAAAGCTTGGTTAGAGCAAGCAGACCACGCACTTTATGCAAGTAAGGAAGGCGGTCGAAATCAAACTTGGGTCTATTCAAAAGTCTGAGTACACTACGCGCTTTACCAACACTTATGGAAAAAGCGCTTGAACATCTGCCACGTTAATCTTGCTCGCGGCTTCAGCGGGGGCGAAAGCCAGACAATTTTGCTAATCAAAGAGCATCTTCGCCTTGGCTATCACGTTAACGTTGTCGCTAAAAAAAACTCCCCCTTTTCGAATGCATGTAAAGCATTGGAATGCTCAGTTATAGAGGTAAGCCATTACCTGACTGGGCATAGCAAAGATGCCACTAGCAATATGCACGTCATGCATGTACATGAAGGACAAGCCATTTACTGGGCACTCATTCAAAAGCTAATATTTGGCACGCCATACATCGTCACAAGAAGAATCGACAATAAATTCAAAGATAAATGGATATCAAGCCTTGCTTACCGACTAGCATCAAATATTGTCTGTGTAAGTCATGCCGTTGAAAACATCGTCTCCAGACAATTTCCCGACGCGCGCACCAACGTCGTGAATGATTCGCCTGTTGCTTACCCAATTGATGAGCATGCTCTCGCAGCACTTCAGAGCAAATACAAAGACAAATTCATCGTTATTCAAGCTGCCAAACTCTATAAGCACAAAGGCTTTGATATCACTATCGCGGCGGCAAAGCGTCTACGAAAACAAACAGATATACACTTTTGTCTGTTAGGTGACGGTCCGGAACTCCATTATCTTGAAGCACAAGCGGATGGCGCACTCAATGTAGAATTTGTTGGTCGCCAAAATGATATGGGAACGTGGTTTGCCCTTGCAGATATCGTGGTTCTGCCATCTCATACAGAGGGCATGGGTTCAGTACTACTTGAAGCGACCTTGGCAGGAACGCCTGTTATCGGGAGCCGTGCAGGCGGGATACCCGACGCGATTCACGAAGAAGTAAATGGATTACTCGTAGATATAGCTGAACCTGAACAACTGGCCAATGCCATATTACGCATCAAAACGGATACAACACTGCAGCGAAAAATAGCACAACAAGCGCCTTCATTTATTGATGGGTTTAGTATTCAACATGCAGCAAATCGTTATGCGCATATCTACACTGAGCTATGACACCACAACTTAAAATTGCCGTGAGGCAAACCTTTCCCGTTATGTTTGGCTACGTCCCTATGGGCATGGCCTTCGGCGTATTGTTTTCGGAGCTTGGATACCCCTGGTACTTCGCAAGCATTATGGGCATTGTTATTTTTGCTGGAGCTGCACAGTTCATGGCTGTTGGCTTGCTTGCAGCGGGAGCGGGATTGATTGAAGTCACTGTTACAACACTGCTTCTGAACTCTCGACATGTTTTTTATGGGCTATCTCTGCTACAGGAATTCAAAGTAAAAGGTTGGCGGCGATGGTATTTAATTTTTGGCCTGACAGACGAGACCTATTCCCTGTTAACCTCAATGAAAGGCGATAAAGACGTTACACAGCAAAGTATCAGTGATCTGCAATTAATTATCACGGCGCTTAATCAAAGCTATTGGGTGATAGGCTGTACACTCGGCGTTCTTATTGGCGAGCAACTTAGCTTCAACACACAAGGCCTTGAATTCACCTTAACAGCCTTGTTTATGGTACTGGTGATCGAACAGTATAAATCAGTGAAATCATTCGCACCTTTTGCAATCGCTCTTGTTAGTGGCGCACTAGCACTTTGGCTAGCAACACCGCAAAACATGCTGCTCGTATCACTTAGTTTAAGTTTGGCTTTACTGCTAATGAAATATAGGCTGAAGCCATGGACATAATGTACTTAATTGGATTTATCGCAACGATGGCCGCTGCTACCTTTGCAACCAGAGCACTTCCATTTGTTCTTTTTCACAACCAGCAGCATCCTGTCGTCCTATTTCTAGGGCGCTATCTTCCACCCGCAGTGATGGCTCTTCTCGTGATGTATTGTCTAAAAGATGTCGAATGGTTGTCTGGCAATCACGGACTACCTGAGATCATTAGTTTGAGCCTTGTAAT
>NZ_LWGF01000587.1:0-290 GCF_001635355.1 Oleiphilus sp. HI0125 | reverse complement strand
TTCTTGGCTCATCTGAAAATAACAAAGGTGAGCGTACATACGAAGCAGGGACTCAAAAATATGGCCCAATCAATGGCGTTGCGAATCCTAGCGACAATAGCGGCGTGTTGAAGTATGTCGTTATCAAATACTCAGGTTTTGAAGTTGAAAAAGACAAGGAGCTCAATGGCCTTTCTCTAGCATCAGTGGGTTCTGGTACGACCATTGAGAATATTGCCATCATCGGTTCAGCAGATGACGGTATCGAGTTGTGGGGCGGCACAGTCGATGTGAATGGTTTGTATATTTAC
>NZ_LWGF01000586.1:0-265 GCF_001635355.1 Oleiphilus sp. HI0125 | reverse complement strand
GGAGTTTGTACTGAGAAAGAAAGTGGTGGGTCGTGCAGGATTCGAACCTGCGACCAATTGGTTAAAAGCCAACTGCTCTACCAACTGAGCTAACGACCCGAGAATCACCATCATGATGAGCGGCGTGGTTGGTGTCACACCTTAGTATATATTCCTAGAAAGGAAAGTCAGACACTGCTCGTTGTACCGAGCACCACTTCAAAAATATAAAAGTGGTGGGTCGTGCAGGATTCGAACCTGCGACCAATTGGTTAAAAGCCAACTG
>NZ_LWGF01000585.1:0-297 GCF_001635355.1 Oleiphilus sp. HI0125 | reverse complement strand
ACGATTTCTAACTGACAGTCTGCCGGCATATCTGAGATGCTTAGACCGGACTCTGTCACCAAGTAACGATCACTATTTAATAGAGCTCCATCAATACTGACCGAGCGCAATTCTAATTCTTCGCCGTCCAACGCCAACTCTGTCGACTCGGAATCCAAATCTTTAACAACGTGCATAAGATTCGTTACTTCAGCGCCGTCCTCGAATAGCTTAAAGCTCAAAGAAATACTCTCTACGAGGAAGTTCGGTTTTTGATAGTCTTTTAGATATGTGATGTTTGCTGCTGCGTCTTTCATC
>NZ_LWGF01000584.1:0-11870 GCF_001635355.1 Oleiphilus sp. HI0125 | reverse complement strand
TGTGCTTCTGTGCTTCTGTGCTTCTGTGCTTCTGTGCTTCTGTGCTTCTGTGCTTCTGTGCTTCTGTGCTTCTGTGCTTCAGTGCTTGCCATCGTGATGCCTCTGAGTGAGTGAAATTGCACTAACGCTAGTCAACATAAATTGAAAGTGCAACTAGTCGCTTAGTCATACACTGAGAGCGCTTTGACTTGCGCCCACACCGACTGACCTTTTTCTAACTGTAGTTTCTTGAGAGATAAAGCTGTGATCAGCGCATGCAAAGTTTGGTCATTGATATCAAGTGTTACCAATACTGACGAGGAGTCAATTGTGGTGTCGATATGTCTGATCGTTGCTGGGATGATATTTTGAATACTTTGTTCTTTGTTATGTCTCAAGCTAATGCTCACATCTTTTGCCGCGACTCTGAGCCTAATATTTTGGCTAGCCTCTAAAGTCGTATCGTTCAAGTACACACATGTTGATGCTGCACTAGATTGATTCTTCAAAAAGACTTTAGCAATTCCGCCTTTTGTGTCGATATCGACTACCTTGCCCTCGAATACCGAAGACAGTTGGTCATGGCTGAATACATCGGTGTGTTCTGCGAATGCGGCTAATGCGGGGCCTTTATGAAGTAATTTTCCATTGCGCATGATGATCACATCGTCTGCTAATTGTGCGACCTCATCAATGGAGTGGCTGACATACAAAATTGGAGCGGATATGTCGTCTTTTAGCGCTTTTAAAAAATTCAGCATTTCCTGTCTTGAACTACTGTCGAGTGCGGACAGAGGTTCATCCATGAGTATTAGGCTTGGCTGACTCAATAGTGCGCGTGCGATGTTAACGCGTTGTTTCTGTCCGCCTGAAAGTTGCGAGGGGAGTTTGTCGTTAAGCTCAAATAAAGCGCATTTTTCGATAACGCTCGAAAGTGTTTCATCATTTATGTTTACGCGCTGATATTTCAGATTGAATACTAGGTTTTCGTATACAGTTAGATGCGGCAATAGGCGTGCATCTTGGAATATATAGACGAGATTGCGCTGATGGCTTGGTACGAATGTGTTCGATTTTGAGTCTTGCCAGATGATGTCATTGACTAAAACGCTGCCATTTCCTTTTTCAAGTCCAGCTATGCATCTCAGAAGAGTGGTTTTGCCGCAACCCGACGGGCCGAAGATAGCGGTAAGCCCAGAGTTCGACAGTGACTCGTTAATAGTTAAGTGAAACTTTTCGCGATCGAGGCGCAGATTGATATCGATACTCATGTGCAGCGACGCTCTTTAGAATTCTGTTGAAGATAGGCTAAGCACCAGACAACGCAGAAAGCGAAAATAACGAGCCCTAAGGACAAGGTATGGGCTTGTTCGAAGTTCAATGCTTCCACATGATCATAAATGGCAATTGAAAGGACGCGAGTTTCTTCAGGAATATTTCCGCCAATCATCAAGATCACGCCGAACTCTCCAAGAGTGTGCGCAAAGCTAAGAATTGCCGCGCTGAGAATTCCTGTTTTGGCCAACGGAAGTGCGATGCTCTTGAAGCGAGTAAATGGGCTTGCTCCCATTGTTGCGCCTAGTTCAAGTACGCCTTTATCAATGCTAGAAAATGCGTTGTAAATAGGCTGAACGGCAAAGGGTAAGGAATAGATTATTGAGCCGAAGACGAGCCCCCAAAAAGTAAATACAAGACTGCCAAATCCTAAGGATTCAGTGATGACACCAATCGCTCCATCAGGGCTCAATAGTAGAAGTAGATAAAAACCTAATACTGTTGGAGGTAAAACAATTGGTAGAGTAATGATCGACAGAACTAGTGGCTTGAGCCGGCTATGTGTTTGGCTTAACCACCAAGCTAGCGGTGTAGCGATGATTAATAGAATTGCCATGCTGATGAATGCAAGGCGCAGGCTTAGCCATATTGTGGACCAATCTGAGATCATTGAGCTTCCGTTAGATACCCAGCTTCGACGATGATGTGTTTCGCTTCAGCGCTGTTGAGATAATTAAAAAATTGAAGCGCATGTTGATTATCATGAGCCCGTTTCAATAGGACGGCGTTCTGGCGAATTGGTTGATATAGCTTAGCAGGAACGAGCCAATGTGTATGGGCTTTGTTGGTGATGGTGATTTGAGATTGGGCGATCAGGGCCCAATTGCATGCTTTTGATAAAAAGAACTGCTGTGCTTGTGCGACGGATTGACCTTTAACATACTTATGAATGCTAACCCCGACTTTTTCTAAGTGCCTGATAACTTCAGCTGCGGCTCGGCCATATGGCGCAACAGCTGGGTTTGCGTATGCAATGCAGTCGAGCTCCCTTGGTGAGTCGAATTCGAATTTGGCGTTTTGCTCGTGCGTCACAAGAACCAATTGCCCAATCGCATAAGTAAACTCCGAATCGTCGACTACGAAAGATGGGGCAAGCGTTGTGCCTACTTCTCCTGCCGAAAGAAATATATCAAACGGAGCACCTCGTGAAATCTGAGCGGTGAGTTTTCCTGTCGATGCAGAAGAGATGCTTAATTTACTTTCGTTATATGCCTTAGACAGCTTTTCAAGCGTTGGTTTGAAGTTCGAAGCTACGGCGATGCGTACTTCCGAGCTAAACGAAACATCCGCAAAGAACGTGAAGAAAACAAGCAGAGTGTAATGTTTTATGCGCATAGAGTGTGTGAGTGCATATGATGACACTTGATTTTAAATTTAAACACTAGCGAATTAGAAGATCTTAGACCACAATTGCCGCGAATTTATTGATCACGAGAAATGTTGTGCGTATCGAATATTGTAAAGTTGAAGATTTGAATTTTGGAGATGATCTAAACGTATGGTTGTGGCCAAAGTTGATACCTGAATGTCTGGTAGTCAAAGATAAGACTGCATTGTTAGGTATTGGCACAATCTTAAATCAGCGCACTTTCGATACGAAGCTAGCCGGTGTTGAAAAGGCGTTTATCTTTGGGTCAGGATGCGCAGGTGAGCAGCCGATTATTCCTGATCACTGGAGGGTCTTGTGTGTTCGTGGACCGAAAACCGCAGAGGCTGTTGGCCTTGATTCAACATTAGCTGTTGCTGATCCTGCATATTTGTTACGTGCTGTTGAAATGTCTGAGGTCGAGAAACAATATTCTATTGGCTTTATGCCGCACCACAGAAGTGAACGAGACTTAGACTGGAAGCGTGTATGTGACGCGGCAGGTATTCGTTTTGTCTCGGCTAAACAGCCAGTTGAAGATGCTGTGCGCGAAATTCGCTCCTGTGACCTTCTTCTAACAGAAGCTATGCATGGTGCGATCGTTGCAGATGCCTTTCGTGTTCCTTGGGTACCAGTGTTTTACAACCCGACTGTTTCGCATTTCAAATGGCAAGATTTTGCGGCATCAATGCAGATTGATCTCAAACCTGTTTATTTGCCTTTTATCTGCGAGCGTGGCCGAGATATGGGACGTCTTTTTGAGCGCAAACTAAAGGGAGGGGCTGCGCGATTTGGCCTAGGCCCGAAAAAATGGATGAGCTACCCGGTTCCAGTGCGTTATGTGAAAGACTCCGACTATAAACTGCTTGGTGATAAGTTGTTGACCATTGCTAAGACAGAAAGATCTACACTCAGCAGTGATGATGCAGTAGAAACTGCTACTTCTTCGCTACTGGAAAAAGTAGCGCAGTTGAAAGGGGACTATCTTGGACAAAAGTAGACCGTAAAGTAAATGGTCCTTGTATTAATGGATATCCAGTTTTATCTCTGAGACTTTCTCGCCCTTATATTGTGCATAGGTGTTTCGCGCATTTATTCGGAATTTTTCAGTAAGAAACTCATCGTCTGGCGTTCTTATAAATTGGATATTTAGTTTTGGGTATAGGAGAGACAAAGTTTTGAGAGCTGTGCTAATAAAGCCAACTATGCTCGAGACTTTGTATGATGTGATAGAAATTTCAATAGGGCGATCATCTTCAATAAGCTTAAGGTTTGCCAATGATAACCATTTTTGAATATTCTCCTTTGATTCAGCTCTGTGAGGAAAATAGTAAGCTTTACCATTCTTACTTAGCTTTTGAAGGCATTTTAAGTAATAGTCTTCGCTAACGATTCCTGCTTCTACGAGTGGTTGTCCTAATATGCCTGTTGGTGCGTTAGAGTCGCTTGTTATTTTCTTTCTGTAATAGGTCGTTTGAGAGAATCTATTTTCGACGACAGATACATGGGGCGTGGGGCTCAAATCAAACATAGTAAATAGTTCGATTTCATCAAACTGATTCGGCCTGAATTTGGATATTCCGAGCACTCTTAAAAGTAATTCTTTTTCAAGATGAGATTTGGATGATGCTATCCGTGGTTCAAAATAAACACGGTAGTCATTAAGTGTCATGACTCCATCGTCGAAAATGACTCGTTTGTTGTATTTAATATTTGCGATGAGGATATTTTGAAACCAAGCGTTAAATTCGGCATTTAACACCAAGTTATACTTCTCTCCTCGCAAGGCGCGAACTGTTTTATAGGTTTCTCTGAGAGACTTTTCTTTGGTGATAATATAGGTTGCATTCCAAAGCGGATATTCGAGCAGCATGTCCCTGAGCATATTGTTTGATACATCGTTGCCTCCATACTTTACGACTAAAGTTGCCTTACCTATTTTGTAGTACTTAAACGCTTCAGCAGCGCATAACAGTTGTAAGGGAGAGGTGACGATAAATAGAGCAGACTTCATTGTGTTCATTTTTGCTTTTTCTTATTTTACTAGATTCCAAGAAATTGGCTCACCAAACGCAATGTCTCGTGCGGCTTTTTTACCTAGCACATTGGGCAACTCTTTAGGCGTAAGACCAAAACCTGGGCGTATTGATCTTACATTTTGCTTTGTGAGCTTTTCGCCAGCTTTGATATTGGCTACGGCATAAAGTGAACGCCTAAAAGTGGCATTTCCTTCTTCACTTTTTTTACGTTGATAATTGACAGAACCAAGTGCTTCCCAAGCAGTTTTACTATCACGGCATAACTGAAGAAGTTCTTTTTCTTCTAATGAAAAACTATCGTCCGGACCTCCTCCAGAACGATCAAGCGTAACATGCTTTTCAATAACACAAGAGCCTAGCGAGACCGAAGCAATAGCTGTTGTATTTGAGATAGTATGGTCAGAAAGCCCTGTAAGCACATTGAAGCGTTGAGCCATGTCAGGGATTGTCGCAAGATTATAGTCGTTAGCTGGGGCTGGATAACCGCTAACACAATGCAAAATCACTAATTCTTTACAGCCAGCCCGCTTTGCAGCTGTGACAGCTTCGCTAATCTCTTCTTCATTGGCCATGCCTGTAGAAATGATCATGGGCTTGCCTGTTTTCGCAACATATTCGATGAGAGGGATATCTATTGCTTCAAAGGATGCGATTTTATAAGCAGGGCAGTTTAGCTCTTCTAGCATATCAACCGCTGTTTCGTCGAAGGGTGAGCTGAAAATCGTAATACCTAACTCTTTTGCTTTCTTGAACAATGGCTTGTGCCATTCCCACGGCATAAATGCTTCCGAATACAAGTCGTAAAGAGTTCGACCTCCCCATAGCCCACCTTCAATTTTAAATTCTGGGCGATCACAATCAATCGTAATTGTGTCCGCTGTGTAGGACTGGAGTTTTATGGCGTCAGCACCACAACGTTTGGCCATTACCATTATTTCGTAGGCGCGCTCGATACTTCCATTATGGTTTGCAGACAATTCTGCGATGATGTATGGGGCGGTGTTAAGCCCAATTTGTCGCCCATTGATAGCAATTGGTGTCATGCTGTTTCCAAAGGTAAAATTATTTCTGCATAACCAGTGATAGCCGGATTATCGTCTTTGTCTAAAACTAGAGTGCGGACTTTAAGACGGTTCCCTATTTTGGTTTCAATATGTATTTTTGCGTTTAGCTCAGTGTTGGGGTAAATGGGTGATTTAAACTCCAATGATTGGCTCTTATATATTGTACCTTCGCCAGGGAATAATGTTCCAAAGATTTTGGAGAATACTGAACCGCTTAAAAAACCATGGACTAAACTTTTATCGAAGCCATATTCACGACTGTACGCGTCGTCAATATGGAGTTTGTTTGTGTCAGAGGATGCTTCAGAAAACATTAGCACTTGTTCTTTTGAAATGGAGAATTGATGTGTAAATGTTTTACCAGGCCCGAACTTGTTATCTCTCATTAATGGTAGTTCGATAGAAAGTCTATTCCAGTCCTTTTTGAAAATCGCTAAACGGTATATGTCCCACAAACGACCTTTTGAGAAGTGTTGATTTTTAAATATACCTTCTACGCTGAAGCCATGCTTTTTGTGGAATGTAATTACCTTGTCATTGAATTCGAGTACTTCGCAATAAAGTTTATTAAGTCCTAGTGAGTTAAAAGCATAATTAAGTGCAGAGACTTCCATTTTTGAACCAACGCCTCTTATTGAAGTGTCTCCAGAGTAGAAGGCCCAACTAGCAGTGCCAGCATTTTGATTTATTTCTGTAAAACCAATTACTCCGCATGGTTGCTGTTCAATATAAAAAACAAAATAGCGCTTTGTTTTTTCGGACTTTATGTGCTCAAACCATTGATAGTGTTCATCTTTAGAAATGATGTGATCTGTATACATATTGGCGCGGACTTCAGGCTTGTTTCTCCACTCTAGAACCATATCCAAATGTTCTTCAGATAGGGGAGTTAATTTCGTCTTGCTCATAAAGCTTGTTCACTTTGATCTAGTAAGTGGTTGAGGACTCTTTTGGCCCCAAAGCCATCGCATACCGCTGAGATTTGCTTCACATTGTTCAAGTACTGCTCAGGTGATTGAGTTAATTGACTGATTTTAAATTGAAGCTGTTCTTTAACCTCCTGTTTTCTAATATCGATCAATTGAATTAAATTGTCTTGTTCTAGGATTAGCGCGGCTTGCTTTTGATTTTCTGCTGTCACACACAGCACGGATGGTAATCCTACAGAAAAGCGTTCCCATGTTGTTGAGCCTACTGCTCCAATGCAAATATCGTACTTGTTCATAACTGCAGCGATGTTTTTTATGTTTTTTAATAGGACTACATTTTGGTTTGAAGATGCAAAAGCTTCAAGTTTTCCAATGTTTGGATTTAGGGAGGTAGTAACAATAGCAATTTTTATTACAAAGTTAATTTTTAATGAAAGTAATGCTTTGCATATAGTTAGGCTAACGTTGTCTTTATCTACCCCGCCTAAGCTGACCATGATTTTTAGCTCATTTATTGGTGAGGTACGTTCTATCCTTTTTGTTTTAGTGAATTCTTTTCTGAGTAAAGTGTAGTCTGAACCAATAAGTAATTTTGAGTCTTGAATTAAGCCATTGTAAGAGTGTTGGTTTTTACCGTAAGTTTGATCTAATAACCATGAGCAATCGTGGGGACGATCATTCAAATCATCAATGACTAAAATTGGGGCTATTTCTTTTAATGAAGATTCCCAAGGGTGGCCTAATGCGTAATGGTCGACAATGATAAATGAGGGAGGTGTTCCTAACTGTTGAATTTTTTTATTGAGGTGTTTTTTTGTGTTTTGAGCGTCAAGTTGTTGCCCCCCCTTTAGCCAGTGGGAGTGTGGATAAACTTGATCAGAATGAGAGTTTGATTCCGGAAGGTAAGCAATTTCTGCATCTATAGTCACAGCTCTTTCTTCCAGAAAATCTGATTTATAGGCCGTTATTATTATACATTTTAGCCCTTCGTCTTTTGCCCATTCTGCTAGTGCTAGGCAGCGAGCTATGTGTCCAACGCCAATCTGAGGGCTAGCGTCGGCTCTCACTGCAAACCATGCATTACTATTGGTCATTTAATTGATCTGCTAAGTATAGAGCTTCAGCAAATTCCCAATCATTTAAGGTGTCTATATCTTGGGTCTTTGAACTGGGAAGCATTAAGGGTTTTGATTTTGAATTAGTTAAAACCCCTTTTCCTTCTAGATAGGCTTGAACCGTACCGAAATAAAACTGGCCTGCATCGTGAAAAGCTGGTTCTAGATCTTGAGATCGGGTCGTTTCATGTTCTTTTTGAAACATCTCACTGAAACCATCGAAATTTATTTTTAAAGCGCGTTGGATGGGGAAACGATACTCCGTCGCAGAAAATACATAATCTAATTTTTCCGACATAAGAAGTGTATATGCTGATTTTAAATCAACATCTCTTATGAAGGGGGCTGTAGCATAGATACAGCAGATTTGGTCTGTGAATTTGAGATTGAGAGTATTTATGGCGTGAAGGGTGACGTCAGTGGTTGTTGCGAAATCATCAGAGAGTTCTGATGGTCGTATGAATGGTGCTTCAGCACCGTAGGAACATGCAATATCTATGATTTCTTGATCATCTGAAGATACAACTACTCTGTCGAAAAGACCGCTCTTGATAGCCGCTTCAACAGAATATCCGATAATAGGCTTGCCACAGAATTTCTTGATGTTTTTTCTTGGAATTCGTTTACTACCGCCTCTGGCTGGAATTAATGCTACTTTCATAACAGCACTCGAGAGAGAATGTCTATGCTTGTAGATTGTTGCTCATCTGTCATTGAATGGAATATCGGAATCGATATCGCCTCTTTGTAGTACTTTTCGGCCTCTGGAAAGTCGCCAGCTTTGAACCCTAAATTCTGATAATAGGGTTGTAAATGCACTGGTATGTAATGAAGGTTTACTCCTAAGCCTGCATTGCGTAATCCTGAAAATACTTCCTTATGACTCAATTTAATTTCGTTTCGCTTTAACCTAAGAATATATAAATGGAAGCTTGAATAGGTGGAATCAAGTCGCTTAGGAAGCTCGACTGGTAAATGTGTAAGCTCTTTGTCGTATCTAACAGCTAGCTCATTCCGGCGATCTACAAACTCATTTAAACGGGTCATTTGTGACACGCCTAAGGCGGCTTGCATCTCGGTCATTCGGTAGTTGTAACCTAATTCGATTTGTTGGTAGTACCAACCACCATGACTCTCCTCGGTCATTAAGCTTTCATCGCGCGTGACACCATGGCTTCTCAGTAACTCTAGTTTTTTTGCGAGCTCATCGTTATTGGTTAGAGCTGCTCCACCTTCAGCTGTAGTCACTATCTTAACTGGATGGAAACTGAATACAGTTATGTCTGAGTATTTACAATCGCCAGTTTTTGAGTTCTTGTATCGAGCGCCAACTGCGTGAGAGGCATCTTCAATTATTTTAAAGCCATATTGTTTTGATAATTGATAGATTTTTTCCATGTCACAAGGTTGGCCACATAAGTGAACAACAACGATAACTTTTGGGAGAGTTCCTTCGGCTTTTGCTTGCTTTAACTTGCTTTCAAGTTTCGTAGGGCACATGTTGTATGTAGCTGGATCGATATCTACAAAATCAATGTATGCACCGCAATATAGCCCGCAGTTTGCAGAGGCTACGAATGTAATAGGGCTTGTCCAAAGGTAATCCCCTTGCCTTAAGCCAAGTGCTAAACAAGAAATATGTAGGGCTGAAGTGGCACTGTTAACAGAAAATGCATACTCGGCACCACAAGCCTGAATTAAGCTGTTCTCGAAGGCAGGGACTTGGGGGCCTTGAGTGAGAAAATCTGACTTTAGGACATTGATAACGGAATCAATATCTTCTTGGCTAATCTCTTGTTTTCCATATGGAATAAAGGACATATTTAAACCTCAAAATCAGGGTCAATATGCTTGTTTATTAACGCTCTTAGACTTTCTACACTTTCCCATTCGTCGTTCGTACCGGAATTGTATTTGAAGCCAAATGGTACTTTTTCAGCTTTGTGATGCTCAATGTAATCTTGCTCTTGGTAGCAGAAAGATACCGATGGCAGGATGGCGTAATACTTTCCCAAGTCTATTGTATTGAGAGAATCGGTGTCCGTAATCATTTCTTCATGTAGTTTTTCGCCTGGGCGTATTCCAACAATCTCCGTTTTACACTCTGGTGCTACGGCTTCGGCGACATCCAGGATTTTATATGAAGGTATTTTAGGAACGAATATCTCGCCACCAAGGTGGTGCTCAAATGCATACATAACCATATCTACACCATCTTGAAGAGAGATGTTGAAGCGGGTCATTTCTTCATGGGTGATAGGCAGAACACCTGATTGTTTTTTATTTAAGAAAAATGGGATTACCGAGCCTCGAGATCCCATGACATTCCCATAACGAACCACACTGAATCGAATGTCCTTTGATCCCTTAATATTGTTTGCGGCAGCGAATAGTTTGTCTGATGCTAATTTGGTTGCGCCATATAGATTGATAGGTGCGCACGCTTTATCAGTTGAAAGTGCCACCACGTCAGTGACTCCACACTCTAAAGCTGCAGCGATTACATTTTCAGCGCCATCAATGTTTGTACGAATGCATTCGGTTGGGTTGTATTCTGCAGTATCTACTTGCTTGATAGCTGCTGCATGAATGATCATGTCCACACCTTCACATGCCTGAATTAGGCGTTGCCTATCGCGAATGTCACCGATAAAAAAACGTAATTGAGGATAGTCTTGAGGCGGGTATTTAAAACGCAATTCTGATTGCTTCAATTCATCTCTTGAAAAGATAATAATCTTTTTGATGTCTGGGTAGCGATTAAGAATGGTCTCTAAGAATTTCTTCCCGAACGAACCTGTGCCTCCAGTAATTAAGACAACTTTATCATTAAGCATAAAAAAAGAGTGCCGTTATAGTTAAATGTAAATCAATGAGTTTGGTGAGGAAACCTGCAAATCTTTAGTGAAATCAACTAGATCGAAAAGGCTATCGGGATTATAGAATAGATACAATCTTGGTGAAACTGGTAACTGAATATTGCTGAGATGTTAAGTAGTCCTTTTTTGCATATTTTGTGTATGATTCGCGCCCGATAGTTCTATTTATGTGTTTTTTCTAGTTTTAAAAGCGGTAAAAGGGATTCTATGAGTATTCCAGAAAAAAGTATGTTAGATGATGGCTTCTATCAATTTGAGAAATTGTTAGATCAGAAAAAGATAAAAAAGCTTTATACAAAAATGATTGAGTCGCGCCATTTTGATGAGAGTCTCTTTTTGAGTGAAGAAGAGTATGAGCGCCAGTCCTCTCATAAAAATGCTAACCCGACTTCTGAGTTTAATTTTTTGGGACAGTTTGCTAATGAATTGGATGTGGTAGAAAAAAATGAGTCAATTACTAATACATTGACCAACTTACTTGGATATGATTATGAGATTGTTATAAAAAAAGCGGTGTGCGGTGTTCCAGAATCGTGGTTGCCCGACTGGATTAAATCTAGAATAGATGGCGTAAATGTAGCTAATTTAGGGCCTTTTATTAAAAAAGAGTTTAGAGATATTACATATTTTCGTGGGATTGATTTTCATCAAGATATTATTGATTGGCCGCTAGGGATGACTGACCTAGATCCTGCAACCTTTATAACTCTATATGTATATATTCATGACGTTGATGAATATGACTCCCCTCTCCATGTACTTCCTAGAACACATAAGCTTGGAGCAACTCTTTTTCCGCACAAGCTAGAAAAGGAAGAGGGTGAGCGGTGGATCTATGAAAGCGACAGCGGAGCGCGCGTTGAAGTTAAAGATAGAATTTTAACAGGCCAGGCTGGTTACACTGCCATGTGGCATAACTGTACTTTACATGGAACACAACCAGTACAGCATGAGTCGGAAAAATTTAGGCTTTCTCTTCGTTACTTAATTGGAAAGTCAAAGGCAAACAAAGAGTGGACTGTTATTGATGATATAAATAAAACGGTAGAGGGAGACTTGACACCTATAAGAACTAGAAAAGACCTAGATGAAGCTGGGAAAGCTAAGATAAAGGGCAATATTATCAATAAGTATTAATCTGTAGCTGGATGAAAATGGTGATTA
>NZ_LWGF01000583.1:0-741 GCF_001635355.1 Oleiphilus sp. HI0125 | reverse complement strand
TTCCCAGGCGTTACCCGTACCTGCTGCCCCGCCACTACCGGTATTCACAGTATTAGGAATATGGTGTGATTGCCACCAGCCGTGACTATCAATTCTGGCAAACCCTCCTTGGCCGCTATGATTTGTCGTTAAGGTAGGTTCATTACCTGAAGTCAATTCGTTATGGCTACTGCCTGGCATGTATAAGCCAACTATTTTCAAGCCTGAACTGACTGTCGATGTTTGACTGCCCCAGTCTGCCGTCGTATCAATCACCGCAGGGTCGGCACTGGCAACTACTTCAAGACTGGTTATGGATAATGTCGAAGTGGCGCCCACTGGCGAAGCATAGGCCGAACTAATAACAGGCTTATCTTCAGTCCCGGTAATGGTGATGCTGACTTGTTGGGTTGAGCCATCGGTCGCTGTGAAAGTATAAGTATCTACGACTTGTTGCTTGGCTGGGTCGGGGTCACTGGGTGATAAATCTTGTACTTTGCTTTGATCAAGGGTATAGGTCCATTGACCATTAACCATGGCTATATGGCCGTAGGTGGTGGCTGTACTGACAAGATCTGGGAAATCAGGTGTTTCGCCTGTATCGGTATCAGATATGCTAAGGGTTCCACTGGCGGTTGCGGTGTCGCCTGCGTCTCCTTCAGTCACTGCGCCAGTGCTTGCCCCCGTTATTACAGCTGCATCGTCTTTACCATGAACCGTAATGACGAGATTCTGCGTGTCGGTACCACCGTCTTGGTCGGT
>NZ_LWGF01000582.1:0-429 GCF_001635355.1 Oleiphilus sp. HI0125 | reverse complement strand
TCTTCAGTGCTTTACGTGACATCATCTCAGTCAGCGCCCACACGAATTGCTTGGCTAATTTTTAAAGATCGTTGCTTGATGACCGTTTCCGTTCCCTCAAGCGAGGCGCGTATTCTACAGAGCCTCAGTTGATTGTCAACACCTTTTCTTAACTTTCTGAATTTAATTTTCTAAGCAACTAACTTATTGAAATCAAACTCAAAATTAGGTGTTAACTTCTCGCTTATTTCCAACCCTTTTGAAGGGCCTTCCCTCAAGCGAGCGCGAATTATATAGATCTTAATTCGCCGGTCAACTACTTTTTTTGATCTTTCTGATTTTATTTTTGAGCTCGTTTTCGACACTTATATCAGCAACAAAAACTTCTCAAAAATCACCAGAAACAAAGATCAAAAATTACGCTAGAAGACCTTCACTTCTCACCTCAAT
>NZ_LWGF01000581.1:0-912 GCF_001635355.1 Oleiphilus sp. HI0125 | reverse complement strand
GGCGCGATCCTAGTATGTGGTGCGACTGACGGCCCAATGCCTCAGACTCGTGAGCATATCCTTCTTTCACGTCAGGTTGGTGTTCCATACATCGTAGTATTCTTGAACAAAGCAGACCTTCTTGCTGAAGACTGTGGCGGTGCAGGTACTGAAGAATACAACGAAATGCTTGAGTTGGTTGAAATGGAGCTTCGTGAGCTTCTAGATCAATACGAATTCCCTGGTGACGACACTCCAATCATCCCTGGATCTGCTTTGATGGCATTGAACGGCGAAGATGACAACGAGTTGGGTACAACTGCTGTTAAGAAGCTTGTTGAAGCGCTTGATACGTACATCCCAGAGCCAGAGCGTGCAATCGATCAGCCATTCCTAATGCCAGTAGAGGACGTATTCTCTATCTCTGGTCGTGGTACGGTAGTAACTGGTCGTGTTGAGCGTGGTATCATCACTGTTGGTGACGAAATCGAAATCATCGGTATCCGTGAAACTCAAACCACTACTTGTACTGGTGTTGAGATGTTCCGTAAGCTTCTTGATGAAGGTCGTGCGGGCGAGAACGTTGGTGTTCTTCTACGTGGTACTAAGCGTGACGACGTTGAGCGTGGTCAGGTTCTATGTGTTCCTGGTTCTGTTAAACCGCACACTAAGTTCGAAGCTGAAGTATACGTACTAAGCAAAGATGAAGGTGGTCGTCACACGCCATTCTTCAAAGGCTACCGTCCACAGTTCTACTTCCGTACTACGGACGTAACGGGTGCATGTGAGCTTCCAGAAGGCGTTGAAATGGTAATGCCTGGCGATAACGTACAGCTTTCTGCAGAATTGATCGCGCCAATCGCGATGGAAGAAGGTTTGCGTTTCGCAATTCGTGAAGGCGGTCGTACAGTAGGTGCGGGCGTTGTAGCGAAA
>NZ_LWGF01000580.1:0-533 GCF_001635355.1 Oleiphilus sp. HI0125 | reverse complement strand
AGCTAGCCATAATATCGAGTGTAATAGCCGTATCTTCATCACCTGTCGCAGGGGTCATCACCAAGGTTGGCGCATCCGCAACAGCATCAACCTGCACCGTAATTTGGTGACTACTGATCTCGACACTCTGACTCACTCCCTCAGGGTCAACATCTTCGGTCGTCACTTCAACAGTTAAGGTGATATCCTGACTATCATGGAGACTAGGCGTATAACTTAATCCCGCTAACTCTCCAACCGTTAAATGATATTTTCCATCCACATCCATGACGCCAGCAGACAGCAAGGCATCAGCCGGCACACCACTAATCACAATGTCTGTGATGCTTTCCGAACCATCCGCGTCAGGTTGACTAATATCAAGATTTAACGCGATCGCTGTATCTTCATCTCCACGTGCTGATGCCACTACGACAGCCTGTTCTGACACGGGCAACACTTCTACATTAAAACTAATCGTGTCACTCACTTGGCTAACGAGGCCTGACTCAGGGTCAACATCATTCACCAATGCCGTCGCACTCAAGATAAAA
>NZ_LWGF01000579.1:0-873 GCF_001635355.1 Oleiphilus sp. HI0125 | reverse complement strand
GCACAAAACCATTGCCAAAACGCTGCAGTTGGTATCGGTCTTTGTACATCTTTCCTGAGCCACGAATACCCTCTGGGAACACAATAACGGCTTCGCCATTTTCGAGCATTTTTGCGCAGTTTGTAGGGTCACCCAGTACTGCGCCCAATTGATTAAGAATGTTTCCAATATAGGGCACAGTGGGAAAGAAGCGCTCAATCATTGCACGAGGATAGCGCGGTGCATGATCGCGATTCGCAACGGCATAACCAATTAAGGTGCCATCAATAGGGAGCTGTCCGCTATGGTTGGCGATAATTAAAACAGGGCCATCATTAGGTATGTGTTCAAGACCACTTGTTTCAACACGAAAATATTTGTCGTAAATGTTGCTAAACAATGAGAATACGATTTTGTTCGTATCGGTGTTAAACCCCCATGGATCATAGCCCAAGGAGCCAACAGGCTTTTCAATGCGATCTAGCTTTTCATCCAGTTCTTGAGAAACCAGTTGCTTTTTAAGGAACGACTTTAAATTCATATTGTTCTTGTCGAGATACTGAGCACACGGATTTGATTTTAATTAACCAGAGCCACGTTACATACTTATTAAATTCTACGCCGCTTATGATTATCGTTAAAATATTGGCGCTATTTGTTTTAATTGTTTCGTAAGCAGATATTATTCCATAACCTAATGCTTATAAACTTTTTCTTTTCCTGTTCTATTGTCAAAAGGTATCAATACAGTGTTACAGTGGTATGTAAAACAGTTTGCCGAATTAAGTGTTGAAGAGCTTTTGGGCATTCTAAGACTTAGACAAGACGTATTCATAATCGAGCAAGATTGTATCTACCCTGATATTGATGATCTTGACCAATCCTCGGTGCATG
>NZ_LWGF01000578.1:0-596 GCF_001635355.1 Oleiphilus sp. HI0125 | reverse complement strand
TGTACACCCTGGATATCGCCCGCTTGAAAATGATCCTGACCAGCATCTTTATCACTTACACTGAGCGTGCCCGTCGCTTGCAGCGTGGTATCTTCTCTCACCATTCCGATATCCGCACCGCTGATGATCGCCGTATCATCTTTGCCGTGCACGGTAATGGTTAAGTTCTGCGTATCGGTTGCACCGCTTTGATCGACTACGCCAACGGGTATTGTCAGCGTTTGAACTTGACCTGCGGCTAGGTGTTGGTAACTCGCATGGCTCGGATCAAAGCTATAGCTGCCGTCTGCATGCAGGGTAAACCCATCAACTTGCTGCATTACGCTGTAACGAGTGACTTCATGGTCGTCAGTATCCGTTGCTGTAAGCTGGCCCGTTAGCAATTGGCCATCCTCTGTCACACTTTGCGCTTGGATTTGCTGTAATACCGGCGCGTCATTTGTGCCCGTTAGGGTGATGACAAGATTCTTGGTATCAGTCGCGCCAGCTAGGTCAGTTACTGTCACAGGGATGGTGATGGTTTGTACATCGCCTTGCGCCAAATGGTTATAACTACCGTGGCTTGGGTCGAAGCTATAGCTACCATCTTGCTTTAG
>NZ_LWGF01000577.1:0-833 GCF_001635355.1 Oleiphilus sp. HI0125 | reverse complement strand
GTAGGTCATAGTGATCCGGTGGTTCTGTATGGAAGGGCCATCGCTCAACGGATAAAAGGTACTCCGGGGATAACAGGCTGATACCGCCCAAGAGTTCACATCGACGGCGGTGTTTGGCACCTCGATGTCGGCTCATCACATCCTGGGGCTGAAGCCGGTCCCAAGGGTATGGCTGTTCGCCATTTAAAGTGGTACGCGAGCTGGGTTTAGAACGTCGTGAGACAGTTCGGTCCCTATCTGCCGTGGACGTTGGAAAATTGAGAAGAGCTGCTCCTAGTACGAGAGGACCGGAGTGGACGAACCTCTGGTGTTCGGGTTGTGTCGCCAGACGCATTGCCCGGTAGCTATGTTCGGACAGGATAACCGCTGAAAGCATCTAAGCGGGAAGCCCCCTTCAAGATAAGTTTTCCCTGATTCCTTGAGAATCCTAAAGGGCCCTTAAAGACTATGAGGTTGATAGGCAGGGTGTGTAAGCGTTGTGAGGCGTTGAGCTAACCTGTACTAATTGCCCGTGAGGCTTGACTATATAACGCCAAAGCGTCTTCGAAAGAAGGCTGGGTGTATAGGCAACCAATCGAACAATCGACGAATAATGAAGATATGAATCATAAGCGACTACTATTGCTTCCAAATGTTAAAGACAACAGCAGAATTAAGTGTTGGTGTAACGACAGTAAGTTACTTCAACCAGAGTTTTGCCTGACGACCATAGAGAACTGGAACCACCTGATCCCATCCCGAACTCAGAAGTGAAACGGTTCATCGCCGATGGTAGTGTGGGAGGTCCCATGTGAGAGTAGGTCATCGTCAGGCTTCTAATACGAAACCCCAGC
>NZ_LWGF01000576.1:0-2657 GCF_001635355.1 Oleiphilus sp. HI0125 | reverse complement strand
TCTTCACCGATAATGGAGATGACACATATACCTTTGCACCGAATGAGAACTTCAATGGTAATGTCACCGTCGACTTTACCGTGTCTGATGGTCAGGGTGGTACAGATACGGCCCAAGCGAATATTGTAGTTGTTCCTGTGAATGACCCGCCAGTTGCAGGGGATACGTCTTTCAGCATGAATGAGGACGGTACAATTACATTGACACCTGCACAGCTTTTGGCGAATTCAAGTGACGTTGAAGGTGATGTGAGTCTGCAAGGTGTTAGCTACTCAGGATCAGATGGAACGCTGAGTGCGAATGATGATGGCTCCTTTAGTTTTATTCCGAATGAGAATTTCAATGGCGACATTGTCCTCGATGTGGTTGTGCTAGATGCTGAGGGTACGAGTGATACGGCCCAAGCGAATATCGTAGTTGTTCCTGTGAACGACTTCCCTGTTTCAGGTAACTTGGCGTATGCAATTGATGAGGATGGAAGTATCACACTGAGCCAAGAGCAGCTCTTGGCGCAAGCGAGTGATGTGGATGGTGATACGCTCACGGCGTTGAATCTACAGACAGCCAATCCTGAACTGACGATTACAGATAATGGTGATGGGACGTTCACGCTGACACCGGCTGCAAACTTCAATGGTGATCTCGATATTAGTTTCGATGTATTCGATGGTGAAGCGACAGTTGCAGCCAATATCGATTTGACAGTGAACCCAGTGAATGATCTGCCGGTCGCGCAGGATCAGAATTTCCAGATGAACGAAGACGGGACGATCACGCTTACAGATGGGGATCTGTTAACGGGAGCGTCGGATGTTGATGGCGATACGCTGAGTATCTCAGATGTTGCATACACAGGTACGGATGGAATCTTCACCGATAATGGAGATGACACATATACCTTTGCACCGAATGAGAACTTCAATGGTAATGTCACCGTCGACTTTACCGTGTCTGATGGTCAGGGTGGTACAGATACGGCCCAAGCGAATATTGTAGTTGTTCCTGTGAATGACCCGCCAGTTTCAGGCGACTTGGCGTATGCAATTGATGAGGATGGAAGTATCACACTGAGCCAAGAGCAGCTCTTGGCGCAAGCGAGTGATGTGGAGGGTGATACGCTCACGGCGTTGAATCTACAGACAGCCAATCCGGAACTGACGATTACAGATAATGGTGATGGGACGTTCACCCTGACACCGGCTGCAAACTTCAATGGTGATCTCGATATTAGTTTCGATGTATTCGATGGTGAAGCGACAGTTGCAGCCAATATCGATTTGACAGTGAACCCAGTGAATGATCTGCCGGTCGCGCAGGATCAGAATTTCCAGATGAACGAAGACGGGACGATCACGCTTACAGATGGGGATCTGTTAACGGGAGCGTCGGATGTTGATGGTGATACGCTGAGTATCTCAGATGTTGCATACACAGGTACGGATGGAATCTTCACCGATAATGGAGATGACACATATACCTTTGCACCGAATGAGAACTTCAATGGTAATGTCACCGTCGACTTTACCGTGTCTGATGGTCAGGGTGGTACAGATACGGCCCAAGCGAATATTGTAGTTGTTCCTGTGAATGACCCGCCAGTTTCAGGTGACTTGGCGTATGCAATTGATGAGGATGGAAGTATCACACTGAGCCAAGAACAGCTCTTGGCGCAAGCGAGTGATGTGGATGGTGATACGCTCACGGCGTTGAATCTACAGACAGCCAATCCTGAACTGACGATTACAGATAATGGCGATGGGACGTTCACGCTGACACCGGCTGCAAACTTCAATGGTGATCTCGATATTAGTTTCGATGTATTCGATGGTGAAGCGACAGTTGCAGCCAATATCGATTTGACAGTGAACCCAGTGAATGATCTGCCGGTCGCGCAGGATCAGAATTTCCAGATGAACGAAGACGGGACGATCACGCTTACAGATGGGGATCTGTTAACGGGAGCGTCGGATGTTGATGGCGATACGCTGAGTATCTCAGATGTTGCATACACAGGTACGGATGGAATCTTCACCGATAATGGGGATGACACATATACCTTTGCACCGAATGAGAACTTCAATGGTAATGTCACCGTCGACTTTACCGTGTCTGATGGTCAGGGTGGTACAGATACGGCCCAAGCGAATATTGTAGTTGTTCCTGTGAATGACCCGCCAGTTTCAGGTGACTTGGCGTATGCAATTGATGAGGATGGAAGTATCACACTGAGCCAAGAACAGCTCTTGGCGCAAGCGAGTGATGTGGATGGTGATACGCTCACGGCGTTGAATCTACAGACAGCCAATCCGGAACTGACGATTACAGATAATGGTGATGGGACGTTCACGCTGACACCGGCTGCAAACTTCAATGGTGATCTCGATATTAGTTTCGATGTATTCGATGGTGAAGCGACAGTTGCAGCCAATATCGATTTGACAGTGAACCCAGTGAATGATCTGCCGGTCGCGCAGGATCAGAATTTCCAGATGAACGAAGACGGGACGATCACGCTTACAGATGGGGATCTGTTAACGGGAGCGTCGGATGTTGATGGTGATACGCTGAGTATCTCAGATGTTGCATACACAGGTACGGATGGAATCTTCACCGATAATGGTGATGACACATATACCTTTGCACCGAATGAGAACTTC
>NZ_LWGF01000575.1:0-513 GCF_001635355.1 Oleiphilus sp. HI0125 | reverse complement strand
CATTTCCAATTCCAGATAGTGCTTTAGAAATTATTTGGAACCATATTTTGCGTGCACGTGGTGGTAGTTTTGAGCGTAACTCTGTTCAAGTGACTCCTACTGCCGGTGGTACTTATCAACCAGTAAAATTCTATGAAGAGTTTTCTGAACGTCATGATTTGAGAGANTTTGCTGAGAACAAAGACGATAACGTTATGTTTTACTTCAAGCAGGTCGTTACGGCGCCAGCTCGTTTAGCAGGCAACGTTTTGCTTGTGCACGAGACCATCGATCAGGTTGCTGAACCGCGTCGTGCTTGGATATATAACTCTGGTCAGCGTCGTGTTCGTCGTGCTCCTCAGGTGGCGTATGACGGTCCGGGTACAGCAGCTGATGGACTTCGCACATCTGATGGTTTTGATATGTACAACGGTGCACCAGATCGATACAACTGGGAGCTTCTAGGCAAGAAGGAAATGTACATTCCTCGCAACTCTTTCAAGCTAGATGATAAGTCCCTGACATATGGAGATA
>NZ_LWGF01000574.1:0-648 GCF_001635355.1 Oleiphilus sp. HI0125 | reverse complement strand
CAATTGCAAATACTGCGTTAAATATGCGCTCAAACTGCTCACTGGCTTTGCCAGAACGCACTTTAGTGCGGCCCGTAGGGTGAGCGAAGCGAATATTTATGGATTTATAAACTCCGCGTTTTCGCGCATTTTTACCTTGTCTTTGCTGCTTTCATGACGCTTTGCTTTGAGTTTTAACCAATTTTTGAGCTCAATTCATTATCATTCCCGCGCAGGCGGGACAAAAGCGTTTTAGCGCGTTGAACGACCAATGGTCGGCCCGAAGGGTAAGCGGAGCGCATCATCTATTGTTTAGGCGGAAAGCACGGGGCTAGATAATACCTGTCATTGGGCGTTTTCTGGGATGGCTTTAACTTAACTCTTCTTTTCCTGTCGGCGCTGGCCGACGGCAGGTCGGGGTCTTTGTCTCGCCAAAGACCCCAACACCCCAAAGGCGACCCGGATCGCTTGCGCGCTCGACGGGGTTATCCCTTCGTTCCAGTCCGTCATTGCCGCGAAGGCGGCAATCTATTGTTTAAAGTGTAATGCTCGGAACTAGACAAAAGCCGCTGTTAGTGCTTCGCAGTTCACCATGCCCGCTTCGAAGAAGATTGCAGACCTTAACGCTTTGATCGCACCTGCTTCGAGAGGTCGAGTTGTGTAGGTTCA
>NZ_LWGF01000573.1:0-257 GCF_001635355.1 Oleiphilus sp. HI0125 | reverse complement strand
ATCAGGGAAATCAATGTAGTGAAAGAAGCAGCGGCGCAAGAATGCATCAGGAAGTTCTTTTCCGTTATTACTCGTGATGAGAACAATTGGGCGATTTTTAGCTACGATTCGCTCTTGTGTTTCGTAAACATAAAACTCCATTTTGTCGATCTCAAGTAAGAGGTCATTTGGAAATTCAATATCAGCTTTGTCGATTTCATCGATCAACAGAATGACACGCTCTTCTGCCTCGAATGCTTCCCACAGTTTACCCTTCA
>NZ_LWGF01000572.1:0-537 GCF_001635355.1 Oleiphilus sp. HI0125 | reverse complement strand
GGCTATGTTCTCGAAAACGGCAGTATTGTATTGCAAGACACTGGTGACAACCTGTTGGTCAATGATGAAGTGAAAAAAGCCTATTTAGGCGGATAAACACTCGAAGTAAAGCAGCTCACTGAGCTGCTTTTTTTTCGTCAGCTCGATACCGTTGCTCAACATAAGACGGATGCCTTACAAAGATCGACAGATCTTTATAGCGATATGCATCTTTAAACATATCAATGAACTCATCTAAGTTGAGTCTTAATGGATTAAGTGTCGTGGGCTGTCGAAACGCAACGCCGTACTTTAGTTTTCCTGCTTCAGTCTCATCCCTAAACGTACCAAACAATCTATCCCAGATAATAAACACTCCGCCAAAATTGGTATCCACCTGCTTTTCGTTACAGCCATGATGAACTCGATGATGTGACGGAGTATTAAGGACCCATTCTAAAGGCCCCAAACGTTTGACCGTTTCAGTATGCAAGAAAAACTGATAAGCGAGGTTTGCTTCGATCGCTAGAATCACCCAATCTTTTTCAAAGCCAATTA
>NZ_LWGF01000571.1:0-370 GCF_001635355.1 Oleiphilus sp. HI0125 | reverse complement strand
AGTACGGCATGGATGAATATTTGGAACTTAAATACCTCTGCATGGGCGGTTTAAATTAAGGAGTACATGATGCAAAACCAAGAAGTGAGGGATTTTCTTAACCGCTATCCTAAGGTTCAAACCATCGAATTACTGTTGCCTGATCAAAACGGCATTCTTCGAGGTAAACGAATCGAAATTGATCTGCTTGATAAAGTGTACCAAACGGGGTGTTGCCTACCTGCCTCGGTGATGAGTTTAAACAGCCGAGGAGCATCAACTGAAGAAGCGGGTTTGGGTCTTGCACAAGGCGATCGAGATTATGTTTGTAAACCCATTGAGGGCACTTTAGCGATTGTTCCGTGGGTCGAAGATCTCAGCCGTGCGCAAG
>NZ_LWGF01000570.1:0-268 GCF_001635355.1 Oleiphilus sp. HI0125 | reverse complement strand
ATTGTGAAGCGTGGTAGACCAAGTGCATCTTCAACACGGCCAAACAATTCGTTTGCGAATGCAACTTCTTCTGGACCGTGCATCTTAGGCTTAACGATGTTTACAGAACCAGTTGTTGAATTCTGGAATGGGCTGTTGCCTTTCAAATCGTGAATAGCGATCAAGGTTGTGATCACGCCGTCCATGATGCCTTCTGGAATTTCGTTTCCGTCTTCAAGAAGAATCGCTGGGTTAGTCATCAAGTGACCAACGTTACGAACGAATAGCA
>NZ_LWGF01000569.1:0-846 GCF_001635355.1 Oleiphilus sp. HI0125 | reverse complement strand
AGACCCAGACGTTTTCGATCCGGAGCGTTTCTCTCCGGAAAACGAAGCGAAGATCCCGAGATATGCTTATATGCCTTTTGGAGGAGGAAATAGAGTGTGTATCGGCAATTCGTTTGCCATGATGGAAAATAAAATTATTTTGGCCGTCTTTGTTCAGCAGTTCTCTTTCAGTTTATGCGAGCAAACAAAGATTGAACCAGAGCCTCAAATCACCCTTTCTAACAAAAGTGGTATGAAGCTCAGAGTTTGTCGTCGCTAGAGTTTACGGACAGAGCACGGAACGCCGTTAAGCCCCGCGTTCCCTGTTAATGGATCATAGTACTGATCGTCCACGATATCATTCACACTGACACCAGCGCACTCTTGGGCGACCGATAAGTTAGTGCCCTTACGATCATGCCCCCAGCCATGAGGAATACTAATCACGCCGGGCATGATCTCGTCTGATGAAAACGCGTCTATTTCTATTTTACCTACTCGAGACTGAACCACTATTCGTTCACCCTCAGCCATCCCCAAGCTATCAATATCGTTAGGATTTAGTAAGGCGTGATCTCGTCGAGGGCCTTTAACAAGTCTCTGGGAGTTATGTAGCCATGAATTATTACTTCGGATATGACGACGCCCGATGAGCAAGAACTCTGTCTGAGAGTCACAACTTTCATCTCGACCTTCCTCTCGCGTTGCGAGAGCTTCAATCTCTGGCAACAAGCTTTCAATAACGACATGAATGCACTTGTCTTCAGTACAGATGCGCGAGCTCAACCCAGATTTCAACGGTCCTAAATCGATCCCGCTAGGATTTGATTTAAGCTTATCTAAACTCAAGGCTAATCCTTGATTAGC
>NZ_LWGF01000568.1:0-480 GCF_001635355.1 Oleiphilus sp. HI0125 | reverse complement strand
TCAGTGACCGACAATTGCCAGACAAAGCTATTGATCTAGTAGATGAGGCTGCGAGCCAAATTCGTATGGAGATGGATTCGAAGCCAGAGTCCTTAGATAAGTTAGAGCGTCGACTCATTCAGCTCAAAATTGAACGAGAAGCTTTAAAGAAAGAAAAGGATGAAGGTTCAAAGAAATCCTTGTTAGAACTTAACAAACGTATTGAGACTGTCGAAAAAGAATTTGCCGATCTTGAAGAAGTTTGGACGTCAGAAAAAGCTGCCTTGCAAGGTTCGCAGCAAGTGAAAAGTCAGCTAGAGCAGGCGCGTGTTGAGCTTGATACAGCGCGTCGTAACGGTGATTTAGGACTTATGTCGGAACTGCAATATGGCAAAATTCCGGAGTTAGAGCGTCAGTTAGACATGGCGAGCCAGGCGGAGATGGTGGGTATGACCTTGTTACGTAACCGCGTGACAGAGGAAGAGATCGCCGAGACGGTTT
>NZ_LWGF01000567.1:0-341 GCF_001635355.1 Oleiphilus sp. HI0125 | reverse complement strand
GTAGTAGATGTGGCGCGTGCTTTAGTTGCCGGCGCTAAACCGATTGTTCCGGGCTTAGGGTTCGAAGCGGAAGCTCTCAAGGATACCAGCATCATTGAAATTGGTGATGTTGTATGTCCGTTTTATTTGCGAGTGATGGCTACGGATGCACCGGGAGCTCTTGCATCGATTACTAGCATTATGAGTAAGCACGGGATCAATATTGATTCGATTACCCAGCGAGAAAACGAGCAGGTTGGTGATATGACGCCCGTAATTATGCTCACTCATGAAGTAAAAGAAGATGTCGTGAATCTGGCAATTAGTGAGATCGAGCAACTTTCAAATACAGCAGGTGTGGT
>NZ_LWGF01000566.1:0-286 GCF_001635355.1 Oleiphilus sp. HI0125 | reverse complement strand
CGACATTGATGGTGAAGCTAGAGCAACAGTCTTTCGCATTCCCTCTCGTAAGCGTTGTCGAAATTTTCCACTTAGATTTAACGAAGACAAATGTTGTCGATGGTCAAGAATGTATTGTTGTCCGAGACAATGTTTACCCATTGTTTTATATCAAGCAATGGCTCGTTAAAAATGGTGGTGCCACAGATCCAGAATTCGCACACGTTGTGATTGTTGCAGTGGGTACTCAAAAGGTTGGGTTTATCGTTGATCAATTAGTTGGGCAGGAAGAGGTCGTAATTAAACC
>NZ_LWGF01000565.1:0-270 GCF_001635355.1 Oleiphilus sp. HI0125 | reverse complement strand
AAAAGATGTTCAGATTGTTGCGCAGACTGAGGGCTGGTTACGATATCGCTTGCCAAAACGCTTAGTCCGACATAACTCCCATCCGGTTTGTATTGGCCAAAAACAAAAATGGTTTTTGTTGAGAATGATCGGGCAGGACGAAAGCATCTCTTTGAGCAATGGCGAAACGCCAGAGTTTGATGGTTGGGATTGGGTGAGCTACTGGTATCCATTGGGTCAAGTAGTTTCCTTCAAGCGAGAAGTCTACCGACGTGCATTGAAAGATTTGTC
>NZ_LWGF01000564.1:0-420 GCF_001635355.1 Oleiphilus sp. HI0125 | reverse complement strand
TACTGACGATCACTACTGCAAAGGCCCTCAATTGCTCTGAAGAAAGTGCATTGCATGCCGCATGTGCGATTGAATTGATCCATGCGTACTCATTAATTCACGACGACCTACCTGCCATGGACGATGATGCATTACGTAGGGGACAGCCGACTTGCCATATCGCATTTAACGAGGCTACAGCCATTCTTGCCGGCGATGCTCTCCAGGCGCTGGCGTTTGAATTAGTTTCATCAAACGCCAGCCCTCAAGATAACGCAACAAAACTTAAGCTGATTCAAACACTCGCAAAAGCAAGCGGGGCTGAAGGAATGGTACTTGGTCAAGCAATTGACCTAGACTCGGTAGGCAAAGCACTGTCATTAAAACAGCTTGAAGTCATGCATCATCACAAAACTGGCAAGCTGATTAGCGCTGCAGTGG
>NZ_LWGF01000563.1:0-752 GCF_001635355.1 Oleiphilus sp. HI0125 | reverse complement strand
TATGCAAGCTGGCGTGTATTCACAACTTTAAAGCTGGGTTTAAGTATAACGATTCATTGTTCCTCGTTGAACCTAATTTCGCCCTGCAATAACTGAAATATCAACCATATATGAGAGAAGAGGGTTCCTCATTTGGATCTCGCAACCCTAATAGGATTAATCGGAGGATTCGCCATTATTGCTTTTGCAATGGTGTTGGGTGGCTCTGTAGGGATGTTTTTCGATATTCCTTCTGTACTAATTGTGTTAGTTGGCTCACTACTCGTGTGCTTAATGAAATTTTCTCTTGCACAATTTTTAGGTGCAGTGAAAACCGTGGCAAAGGCCTTTATGTTTAAGCTTGATTCACCGGAAGAGTTAATCGGTGTGATCAAAGAGTTGGCTGAAGAAGCCCGTAAAGGTGGTTTGCTCGCTTTGGAAGGCAAAGAGATGGGCAACAACTTCTTGAAAAGAGGGGTTGGCTTATTGATAGACGGGCATGATGCAGATGTTGTGCGTTCGTTATTGAGTAAAGATAAAGCGCAGACCTTAGAGCGCCACAAAACCGGCGCCCGAGTTTGGGAAGCTTTAGGAGATGTAGCGCCGGCGATGGGCATGATCGGTACTTTAATAGGTCTTGTCGCAATGCTATCGAACATGGATGACCCTAAATCTATCGGTCCAGCAATGGCTGTTGCCTTGTTAACCACACTTTACGGCGCAATGCTTGCTAACATGGTAGCCATACCTTTCGCTGACAAGCTAAAACTTAG
>NZ_LWGF01000562.1:0-298 GCF_001635355.1 Oleiphilus sp. HI0125 | reverse complement strand
GAAATCGGTGAGCTACCCCTTGATGCTCAGGCTCGATTACTTCGCGTTCTACAAGAAGGAGAAATAAGACGAGTTGGCTCCATCAGCTCTAAAAAAGTCGATGTGCGCTTAATTGCAGCAACACATAGAAATCTAAAGTCTTTGTCCCGTACCGGCCAATTCCGTGAAGATTTATATTATCGACTCAATGTTGTTCAAATTCGCCTCCCTCCATTAAGAGAGCGAGGAAAAGATATTACGGGCTTAGCTCACTTACTTTTAGAACGTGCTCGAGAGCGCTTAGCGAGACCAACGGTAG
>NZ_LWGF01000561.1:0-324 GCF_001635355.1 Oleiphilus sp. HI0125 | reverse complement strand
TGCGAGCAAGCCAGAAATCAAGAAAGCAGTTGAAGCGTTGTTTAACGTAGATGTTAAGTCAGTTCAAACTGTAAATATCAAGGGCAAGACCAAGCTTACGCGTAACGGTCTTGGTAAGCGTAAAGATATTCGTAAAGCGTATGTTCGTTTGGCTGAAGGTCAAGACATCGACTTTATGGATGTTGAATAAGGTAGGAGATAGTTATGCCAGTCGTTAAAGCCAAACCGACTTCTGCCGGTCGCCGTCACGTAGTTAAGGTTGTAAACCCTGACCTACATAAAGGCCGTCCTTACGCGCCATTGGTAGAGAAAAAGTCTAAGAGC
>NZ_LWGF01000560.1:0-1060 GCF_001635355.1 Oleiphilus sp. HI0125 | reverse complement strand
GAGCAATGTGCGATTTCTATGCGCATTGTTGACCGAGAGCAAAAGCTACTCCCTAAGATTCAGCAGTCCTTAGAGCGGATTCGGCTGGGCGAGTATGGCTACTGTATTGAATCTGGAGATCCAATCGGTATTCCGCGATTACTTTTAAGACCAACAGCTGAGTACTGCGCAGACGTCAAACAAGCACGTGAAATGCAGGAGCACGTGTTCAGAGATTAGTTAAGCTTGAGAGTAAACGAATGATGGCGCCTCGATGCTTAATCAAAGCATTGGAAGCATTAACTTCCAATGCTTTGATTAAGCAACCACGCAATCACAAACACTTGCGGTAGGGTTAACAGCGGTAAATAGAGTGCTGTTTTCCATGACTTGGTGGTGTCTTTGATGACCATAATTTCGGTGTAATCGGTGGCGACGCCGCCCATCAAAAAACCAAAACTATTACCGGGTGCATTGGCACGAGTCATCAAGTCGGCCGCGATAGGTGTCGAGCCTTCTGAGCAGACCTCAATGATGGTCGCAGCGACTAAGGTCGCAAATAAACCAAGCAAAGTAGGACCGAAGTAATCTTGGAAAAGCTCTAGGCTCACAAAGGCGCGAATAGCAGAAGCGAGCAACACGCCAAACAATATCCATTTGATGATAATGCGTGAGCCATTAATGCCTCCTTGAACAAAGCGTTTAAGAAGCGCTGAATCCCATGACACACCCTTTAGTTGGCGCTTAGCTTCGGGCCAGAATTTGAAATCGGGATCGTAAGGCAGTACGTTCGGGTTGCTTGGGAGTGTTCCGTTTTTTTCAAGTCGATCAAACATCCATCCGGCCGCAATTCCAATGAGCATTGAGAGCAGAATAAAGATGATCGTCCACTCTAAGCCGATTAATGCAATCATGATGATCGTGAGTGAAAGCGAGTTCCATGGGCTAGCGATCAAAAACGCCATGGTTTGCCCAAGGCTTGCGCCTTTTTTACGAAGCTCCATGCCAACCATAAGAATACCGTGACTACACAGATCGAGCAGGACGCCTGCGAAGGTTGCGCGTAATAGGCCTGTAAAGG
>NZ_LWGF01000559.1:0-351 GCF_001635355.1 Oleiphilus sp. HI0125 | reverse complement strand
CGTGAGCTATGTTGAGGCGCGAGAAGCGGCCAGACAAGATGCACTCGCTAAAGCGATGCGCGCCTTTATCGAACGCAAAGAGCACAATTCACTTGTGAATGGGCGAGTAGAAGCGAGTAGTGATAGTTTGGCAAGCAAAATTCGAGTACTAGAAGAACGTATTAAGCACGAACACGTTGCAGGTGATTATCTTAGTATTCAGTATGCTGTTGATCTTGATGCCTCGTCAGAGTGTCTGAACTCTGATGCGGGCCGATTCAAAAAATCAGTGGCTGTACTTGGCTTTAATTTACAAGTCCCAGATCAGGCAAGTATTGGCCGGTTAAACGGTGTTGAGCAAGGCTTGTCTAG
>NZ_LWGF01000558.1:0-405 GCF_001635355.1 Oleiphilus sp. HI0125 | reverse complement strand
TGCTGGAGTCACCATAAAAGTGAAAACCTCCGCCTTGTCGTTTTATCAGGTAGAGCAGGGGTCCAGATAGTGCGGCTCCGATTGCCAGCTGTAAAAGCGGGTTTCCCGTCATCAGTGCACCAATAGATTGTTGCCATTGTTCAAGCGTGCCGCTGACAACATAATCGTCATACGTTGCATATTCGCTTTGGAATATCGCATCGCCATGACCAATGTTTCGGGTCGGTAGAATAAAAAGATCTTCATTGTGCCAGCCTGTTATGCTCGCTGAGGTCATGCGTTTTATTGGTTCAAACGATTGCAGATATCTCGGCAATGATTGTCGATTATTAGTGTCGAGCTTTAATCCCATATCCAATAACTCACGGCGTAGCTCTGCACAATCCGTTGCCAGCATGTGCATCG
>NZ_LWGF01000557.1:0-314 GCF_001635355.1 Oleiphilus sp. HI0125 | reverse complement strand
TTAATGCGCCGTTTTGGTAGAAAAACGATAACCGGTACCTCGAACAGTTTGAACTAAGGCTTCATGGCGTTTGCCGATCGCTTTGCGCAAACGACGAATGTGTACATCAACAGTGCGTTCTTCCACATAAACATTACCACCCCAAACGAGGTCCAATAGCTGCGCTCGCGTGTAGACGCGATCTTGGTGTGTCATGAAAAACTGCAGAAGTTTATATTCTGTTGGCCCCATCGAAAGCGTTTCACCTTCTGAGCTAACACGGTGACAGACTGGATCGAGCTCTAAGCCATCAATATTAATCGCAGACTCTAACC
>NZ_LWGF01000556.1:0-496 GCF_001635355.1 Oleiphilus sp. HI0125 | reverse complement strand
GGCTTAAGTTTGGCGAAAGAACTCGAGCATGACTTCCATCCCTGGGTAGCCTTCTTTATTTTGCCGATATTTGCGTTTGCCAATGCGGGTGTATCTTTAACAGGCTTAGGACTTGATGCCTTTATGAATACCACCACGCTTGGCATTATTCTTGGCTTATTCGTCGGTAAACAAATAGGCATATTCGGCGCTTGTTGGCTTGCCATCAAAATTGGCCTTGCGCGCCTGCCAAATGGTGCCACATGGGGACAGTTATACGGTGTCTGCTTATTGTGTGGTATTGGCTTTACGATGAGTTTGTTTATCGGGTCTCTCGCATTTGAAGGCATCGAAGGCAATTACTCAGACAGTGTTAAGCTCGGTGTGCTTACAGGCTCTTTACTCTCAGCCATTGTAGGGTCAATCGTGATAAAACGTTATAGTTCTGCCGGCAATAAGGCCTAAACTTTTAATTCTTTTGACTATATAGCTGTTTTCTATACACTGCCGCTCAAAA
>NZ_LWGF01000555.1:0-7623 GCF_001635355.1 Oleiphilus sp. HI0125 | reverse complement strand
GCAGGTCTTTTGCGATATCAAAAATGTATTCGCCTTTGTACCCGTTTACTGGGAATTTAATGTCTTGGCCTTGCAGTTCTAAATAGCGCAGCCAAACACTCGCAGCGAGAATGTTCATTTGGCGGCCAGCGTCGTTAACGTAGTACTCTCGCTGCACTTGATAGCCTGCAGCTTCTAAGAAATCTGAAACAGTCGCACCATATGCAGCGCCGCGACCATGACCTACGTGAAGTGGGCCGGTTGGATTGGCTGAAACAAACTCAACTTGGATCGATGGTTTGCTGTTTGCGTCTGCGCGCCCGAAGTTCTCGCCTCGTGCGAAGATATCTTCGAGTACAGCGAATTGGCTGGCTGAGCTCACAAAAAAGTTAATGAAACCAGGGCCGGCTATTTCAAGTTTTTTAATTTGAGCATTGTTGCTGTTTTCGATTTTTGCGCAGATGTTTTCTGCTAAAGCTCGCGGTGCTGTGCCAGCTTGTTTGGCTAGCATTAATGCAATGTTGGTTGCGAAGTCGCCATGACTCTTATCTTTTGTAGTATCTACCATGACCCGAAACTTAAGATCACCGGGCAAGGTATTGTCTTGTTGAAGTTCCTGAATGGCTGATTCGATGAGTTGTGCAATGACGTCTTTCATGATGCTCCGAGAGATAGATGTTCGATAACACGAAATTTGGGGCGCGTATTATCTATAATTCTAGGCTCTAGTGAAAGAAGCTGCACACCGAAACTCGGCTTATTTTTCAAGATATTGCTTAGCTTGTTTCGATAGGGTCGATATCGATGCTTAGTCGGAGTTTATGTTGTTTAACGCTCTGAATAAAATGCAGAGCATATTGTTGGGCGATATAGCGTTGTTTGTTGTCTTTGCCAAAGCAATGTAAGTAGTGTCGAAAGCTGTTTTGCTTGCGACTAATGCTTGCAGCTAAAGGGCCGGCAATGAATAAGTCAGCGAGTTCTTCTTGGTCGAGTAAATATTGCTTGAGGTGTGTGAGGTGCTGTTCGCCCGATACAGGATCCGGCGTTTCCGAGCGAATCGTCATAAGTTTACTAAATGGTGGCAGTGCGCAGAGCTGTCTTTCTCGCAACTCATTTTCCATAAAGCTGTGATAATCGTGTTGTTTTAAGGTCTCGAAGAGTGAGTGCTCGGGTTGGCGTGTTTGTATCGCTACATGCCCTGCTTTTTCTCCGCGGCCAGCCCTGCCCGCAACTTGCAATAATTGTTGAGCACCTTTTTCCATTGCCCGGAAATCTGAGCTAAAAAATAGGCCGTCCGCATCGACGACAACAACGAGTGTGACGTCTGGAAAATCATGTCCTTTTGCAAGCATCTGTGTGCCTACAATTAAGCAAGGGGAGCCATCTCGAATCTCTGTGATGCATTCGTCCAATTGTGTTTGGTTTTTAATGTTGTCGCGATCGAGGCGCAGCGTTCGGGTATGCGGGAAATAATAATTAAGTATTTGTTCTATACGTTCTGTGCCTGCACCAACTGCATTCACATTTGTACCTTGGCACTCTGGACATTGGTGGCTGATCTGATGTTTGTGGTCGCAATGATGACAATGTAGATACGCAGGAGTGTTGTGCACGGTCATTCGCGCGTCACAGTTAGGGCAGTGGCATATCCAGCCACAATCAAAGCACATTAAACTCGGCGCGAGACCTCGGCGGTTATGGAAAATAATGACCTGATTGTTTTGATCAATTTCTGATTTGATGCGTGCCAATGTTCGTGGGCTAAGAATGTCCTTATACTTTAGCGCTCTCATATCTTCAAGGCTGACGCTGGGCAATACGCTTTTCTTGGCACGATGTTTCAGTGTTAAGTGTTTGAATCGTCCTTCCAGAATGTTGAGAGAGCTGTCTGATGAAGGGGTGGCGCTGCCAAGAATAACAGGGCATTGGTTGAGCTGCGCCCGTTTAACAGCGATGTCTCTAGCAGAATATTTAAACCCTTCGGTCTGTTTGTATGAGTTGTCGTGTTCTTCATCGATAGTTATCAGGCCTAGGTCTTGATATTCGAGAAATATTGCGGATCTTGTCCCGATGAGAACTTTGGCTTGCCCGCTGCTGCATAGTTGATGGGTGATCAGCTTTTCTTTATTGCTCATTTCTGAGTGGTAGACGGCCACGGGGATGCCAAGTTGGCTTTGGAAGCGTTTAAATGTTTGAGGTGTCAGATTGATCTCTGGTACCAGAATCAGTGCTTGTTTATTTAAGCTCAGGCAATGTTTTACGGCTGCAATGTATACTTCAGTTTTACCACTGCCGGTAATGCCCTCAAGCATGAACGGGGTGAATTGATCGAAGTTTCGAATGATGCCATCAACCGCTATTTGTTGCTCTTGATTAAGTCCGTATGAAATCGTGTCTTCGTGGACTTGCATTGCTTGGCTTTGCTGTTGGGATAATTGTTTCTCAATATATCCTTGTTGTTCGAGTGATTTAAATTGCGCGCCGGTAAAGCCAAGCATGCGCAGCGCATCTGCCCAAATTCCTGTTGGAGATTCTTCTAGCTGTTTAAGAAGTGCGATCTGCTTATGCGCGTTTCTTTTGCCAGAAAAAGGCTTGTTTGTTCGAATCCAAAGCGTGTTTTGATATATCGCCTGTGGTTTTGTGTTGCGCAGTGCGGTGGGCAGTGCGCTATATATCACTTCGCCGATCGGATGGCTGTAATAGGTAGAGGCCCATTTAAGAAGTTCTAGTGATTGCGCCTTGAGTATTGGGGCTGAATCAATACATCGCTCGATGTCTTTCAGTTTGCTGGGCTCTAGCAGTGTTTCCGATTTGATATCTGTAATAATTCCACAAATGACTCGATTGCCAAATGGCACAGCAACGCGCATTCCAGGTTGCAATGATCTGTTTTGCATCGTGATGGGTATGCAGTAGTCGAACTCTTTGTGCAAGGGAACAGGAAGTGCAATAGATGCAAAACGAAGGGGGGATGAAATAGCGCTCATGCTTTTTAGTTTACTTCGAGTCACTTTCTGGGTCATGTAATATTGTTTTGAAAGTTGAAGGATGAGCATGTTTGTATTTGCATTAGTCAAAATATAATCAATTCACGCTTGCACTCCGCAATTGTTTTGGTAATATTCTCGCCCCAATTTCGGCCCTTGCGCCCTTTTTTGGTGTAAATGGCTCGATGCCTTCCTTGCGGTGCCCAACGCTAGAGTGAATGACGATGGGTGGCGGCAAACAATGAAATAGGTAGTTAAGATGAAAAAAGATATCCATCCTCGTTACGAGGAAATCGAAGCAAAATGTAGCTGTGGTAACGTTATCAAAACGCGTTCTACGCTAGCTAAAGACATTCTTTTGGACGTGTGTTCAGCGTGTCACCCATTCTACACTGGTAAGCAGAAAGTGATGGATACAGGTGGTCGTATCGACAAGTTCAAGAAGCGTTTCGGCAGTCGTATTGCGAGCTAATCCGATACAAGAATTTAAAAAGAGCGCCATGCGCTCTTTTTTTGCACTTATGTCAGCAAATTGCTGAGTGTGAGTAAGCTCATAAGCGTTTCGCTTTTGAGAGAAACATAAAAAGGGCATTGCCCAAATTTTTAAAACGGTACACTGTAATGGCAGACGATTTAAAACAAGCAGCACTCGATTATCACGCGCAACCACGTGCAGGTAAGATCAGTGTTGAAATCACTAAACCAACACTAACTTCACGTGACCTTTCTTTAGCATACAGCCCAGGTGTTGCTGAGCCGGTACGTGCTATTGCTGAAAATCCAGAAAACGCATACAAGTACACAGCAAAGGGTAACCTTGTTGCTGTTATTTCTGACGGTTCTGCGATTCTTGGTTTAGGTAACCTTGGTCCATTGGCTTCTAAGCCTGTAATGGAAGGTAAAGGTGTATTGTTTAAGCGCTTCGCAGGTATTGATGTATTTGATATCGAAGTAGATTCAGAAAGCCCTCAAGCGTTTATTGATACAACAAAACGCATCGCAAACACTTTTGGTGGCATCAACCTGGAAGATATCAAAGCACCAGAGTGTTTTGAAATTGAGCGTATCCTTCAAGAGCAGTGCGAAATTCCAATTTTCCACGATGATCAGCACGGTACTGCAATCGTAACCGCTGCAGGTATGATCAACGCACTTGAGCTTCAAGGTAAGAACATTGAAGATGCTAAAGTTGTATGTCTAGGTGCGGGCGCTGCAGCAATCGCATGTATGAAAATTTTGATTTCTTGTGGTATGAAGCAAGAGAACATCTTCATGCTTGACCGTAAAGGTGTGATTCACACTGGTCGTGATGATTTGAACCAATACAAAGCGATGTTCGCAAACGATACTGACAAGCGTACGCTTTCAGATGCTTGTGATGGTGCTGACGTGTTTGTTGGTCTTTCTGGTCCAGACCTTCTTTCTGTTGAAGATTTGAATCGCATGGCTCCAAACCCAGTTATCTTTGCATGTTCAAACCCTGATCCAGAGATCCAGCCTGAAACAGCTCTTGCTGCACGTGATGATCTAATCATGGCGACTGGTCGTTCTGATTACCCGAACCAGGTGAACAACGTTCTTGGTTTCCCATTCATCTTCCGTGGAGCGTTAGACGTTCGTGCTAAAGCGATCAACGAAGAGATGAAAGTGGCAGCGGTTCACGCAATCAAAGATCTTGCTAAAGAGCCAGTTCCTCAAGACGTTATCGATGCTTACGGTGGTGAGGCGCTTGAGTACGGTAAGGACTACATCATTCCTAAGCCGCTTGACTCCCGTTTGCTTGGCGCTGTATCAGCAGCAGTAGCGAAAGCAGCTGTTGATTCTGGTGTTGCGCGTTTTGGTTACCCAGAGCACTATCCATTGAGCACTGTTGATGACATCAAGTAATCAATAGTCTTTTCAAAAAAGCCGCATCTAAGTATGCGGCTTTTTTTTGTTCAAGAATTGAGGACGAAGCCGTGATGAGTAATTCGATCAGCTAAATCGAGGTGCTTAGAAAATATCCTCAGGGCGAGCAGTACTTTCGCTCGGAATGGTGTCGAACTGATCTAAGCTCGGCGGAGTTGCCCGCTCTTCTTCAGGTTTGTTTTCGGTTCTAAAGTATTCAAACAGTGTTTGTTCTGCATATGATGTCCGAAGGCCTGTCTTGGCATTGATCTTAACGCTAATAATGCCTTCCGGTTGTGCTAAGTGTGCAGCAGGAGTGTCAGCCAATGCGTCTTTCATAAAATCCATCCAAATTGGTAGCGCGGCTCTAGAGCCGTACTCTCTGCGGCCAAGTGTCTCTGGATTGTCAAAACCTACCCATACACTCGTTGCGACCTCAGTGTTAAAGCCCGAGAACCAAGCATCTTTTTGATCGTTGGTCGTTCCTGTTTTGCCGCCAACGTCGGATCTTTTGAGCGCAGAAGCGCGTCGACCAGTACCTTTTTTAATTACGTCTTTCATCATTGAGTGAAGAATAAATACCGCGCGTGCATCTGCAATGCGAGGAGCGGGCTTGAAGCTTTCTTCAGTGCTTGCGTCATTTTCTTCTTCCGCTGCGTTTTTCTCTACCATACAGATTTTATCGCAAACAACATAGGGATCAGATTTGTAAAGTGTTTCACCTTTGCTGTTCTCAATATGAGTAACCAAATATGGCTCGATATAATGACCGCCATTGGCGATCATTGCGTATCCAGCGGCTACATCGATAGGTGTAATACCTGCGCTACCTAGAGCGAGTGAGAGGTCTTTAGGCAGGTCTCGCTCGTTGAAGCCAAATTTTGTGATGTGCTTGAGTGTCGGCTTGATTCCCATGCTTTTGAGTAAGCGAATCGATACAAGGTTTCGAGAGCGATAAAACGCTTCTCTTAGTCTTGTGGGGCCGTAAAATTTGCCACTCGAGTTTTCTGGTCGCCACGATGTCTCTAAGTTTTTGTCATTAAAAACTAAGGGTGCATCATTGATGAGTGTTGCGGCTGTATTCCCTTCTTCAAGCGCGGCTAAATAGATAAATGCCTTAAAGTTTGAGCCAGGCTGACGTTTTGCTTGAATCGCACGGTTGTATTTGCTCATTCTAAAGTTGTAGCCACCACTGAGCGCGAGAATTGCACCATCTTCTGGGCGCAGAGATATAAGCGCAGATTGTGCTTCAGGGCTTTGCTCGAGTATATAAGGTAGGCGCGGAGCTTCAGCTATCTCACCTGAAACGTCAGCGCTTGCTTCTGTAGGGGTATCTTCTGATGGTGTTGCTTCAGCGCTAAGGGCGCTGACCTCGATAATGTCTCCAATTTTGAAGTGCTCGCTTAAGTCAGTTGGAGCTTTACCCACTTTATTAATGTTGACGAATGGCGCTGCACGCGATGCATTTGCTATATGGATAACACCTTCTTCGCCAGATAGCGTGAATAGTTCAATAGATTCTGGCTCTATTCCTGTAATGACTGCTGGAGTAAAGCGCGTTTTAGCAATGTAATTGCGTAGTATCTGTTTCTTTGCAACATCATTTTCTTCGCCTGTTAGTTCTACATGGTCCAGTGGCTCACGGTATCCATGACGTTTGTCGTAGTCATCAAGCCCTTTAACTACAGCATTTTGGGCGCTTGCTTGTAATTCGCTGTCTGTCGTGACGTAAACATTGAGCCCTAGTGTGTAAGCTTCAGAACCAAAGAGTTCAACTGCTTTTTGGCGTGCCATTTCTGCAACATATGGTGCTGCCAAATCAGGTTGAATGCCATGGTAGCCAGCGGTTAGTTCTGAGTTTTTTGCTTCTGAATAATCTAGGCTAGAGATCATTTTAAGCTCTAGCATGCGGCTTAAGATCCAATCTCGACGAATTTTGGCGCGATCTGGATTCACGATAGGATTGAATCGAGAAGGTGCTTTTGGCAAGCCTGCAATCATTGCACTTTCTGCCAAGCTAAGTTCATCGAGGTTTTTCCCGTAATACACTTGCGCAGCTGCTTTTACGCCGTAAGCGCGATTACCTAAATATATTTTATTGAGGTAGAGCTCTAGTATTTCGGGTTTTGTTAAAGCTTGTTCTATCTGAATCGCTAGGAATATTTCGTTGAATTTTCGAACAAAGGTGCGCTCGCGTGTTAGGAAGAAGTTTTTGGCAACCTGCATTGTGATTGTGCTGCCGCCAGTTTTAATTCGACCAGATTGAATTAGTTGAGCTGCCGCACGCCCTAAGCCAATAATATCGATGCCTCCGTGCTCATAAAATCGATTATCTTCAGCAGCAATAAATGCGGAGGTTAATGTGGTCGGAATTTCAGAAATATCGACCGGACTTCTTCGCTTTTCTCCGAATTCAGCAATCTTTTTATTGTCGCTGGTATACACCCGCATAGGGGTTTGTAATTGAGTGTGTTTTAGTTGTGCTGCATCAGGTAGCTGAGGCGCGAGATACAAATAAAACGCACTTAACAAAATTCCAGCGCCGCAAATCGCTGCGGCAGTACACCACGCAAAAAAGGTGGAAAGTCTCACAAAACGAGCCATGTTTTTCCTAGCAGTTTATGAATATAGGTCTATTATCTTAGAAATAGCTTTAATTTTAGGCGGTAACTATTATACGTCTATTTTGAGTGCTTTTAGTAAAGAATTGTACTGTGTGTGCTTGGTCAAGACTCTCCTATAACAAGTCGGCCACACTAATGTCGATTTA
>NZ_LWGF01000554.1:0-370 GCF_001635355.1 Oleiphilus sp. HI0125 | reverse complement strand
CCCTCAGACAATAAAAGCTTTNTCACCAAATTGATTCAGCAGATCGATCAAGAAGAGAGTAAAACCGCTGTGACAGACGAGCGCATACTCGTTGTTGAGGATGATCAAATTCAGCAAATCATTTTGGTTCAGCTATTAGAAGAATTCGGCATTAGTTGCGATACGGCAAATTCAGGGGAAGAAGCGCTGAAATGTTTAAAAGAAGCAAAACCAGCGATCATTTTTATGGACTGCATTATGCCCGGTATGGGCGGCATTGAAGCAACACGAAAGATACGTGCAAACCCCGATCAATATGGTGAACTGACCGTCATTGGTGCTACAGCACTCACGAGCAACAAAGATAAAAAAGAATGTATGGATGCTGGTA
>NZ_LWGF01000553.1:0-397 GCF_001635355.1 Oleiphilus sp. HI0125 | reverse complement strand
ATCGCATAATAAGGTTTCTATGGAGATGGCTGACCAGCTTATGGGGGTTACTATGCACGAGCCTGGAGTCTCTCGATTGGTGTCCGTGGATATTGATGCGGCTGCTCAGTTAGTCGACGCTTAAAAGGCTATCCAACAGTTAATTTAGGTTTAATCTGGAGCGTTGGTCTCCTTGTTGTTTTCTAGCTACTATATGCCTTGATAAAAAGGCTATCCTAGCCTTTATGTTCTCAGATTATCTATACGTGGAATGAGTTCTTAATGAGCCTTAGAGAGTGGTTAATTGTAGTTGGTGTCGTCATTATCTTGGGGATTTTGATCGATGGTCTTCGTAGAATGCGTCTCGCAAAACAAGACTCTCTTAAAATGTCCCGAGATTTAGGTGGGCAAATAGATT
>NZ_LWGF01000552.1:0-529 GCF_001635355.1 Oleiphilus sp. HI0125 | reverse complement strand
TGCGCCAGAAGAGTCGAAATCGTTAATGGAAGCTTCGTTGAAAGGTTTTGGCATGATACCTAATTTGCACAAGATATTGGCAGAAGCACCTGCTACTTATGAGGCTTACAATACTGTATTTAACCTATTCATGAAAAACACAACCCTGTCGCCGATTGAGCAGCAGGTAGTTTTTATGACTGCGAACTTCGAAAATAACTGCCACTACTGCGTGCCGGGCCATACCTGGATGATGCATTCCGCGAAAATGCCTGAGGAAGTTATCGAAGCATTACGTGAGGGTACTGAGATACCTGACGCTAAGCTTCAAGCTTTGCACGACTATGCTAAAGCACTACTAGATAAGCGTGGTCACATTGGAGATGAAAAGCTACAAGACTTTATTGAAGCGGGTTATACAAAGCGCCAGGCATTGGAAGTATTAACTGGTTTATCGGCAAAGTTGATCTCCAATTTTACCAACGCATTGGCACACACTGAGCCAGATGATGCGTTTAAGAAATATGCTTGGATACATCCTTCACAGCGA
>NZ_LWGF01000551.1:0-350 GCF_001635355.1 Oleiphilus sp. HI0125 | reverse complement strand
CCGTATTCATTTCAATACCAAAACGCATACGAAGTACTTTCGCTTCACGAGCAGTCAAACCAGAAAGAACACTACGTGTTGCTTCTTTAAGACCTTCACCTGTTGCTGTATCCACTGGAGATTCAGCCATAGTATCTTCGATAAAATCACCAAGATGCGAATCTTCATCGTCACCGATTGGTGTTTCCATAGAGATTGGCTCCTTAGCGATCTTCAGTACTTTACGTACCTTCTCTTCCGGCATATCCATGCGTTCACCAAGCTCTTCAGGCGTTGGTTCACGACCCATTTCTTGCAACATCTGACGAGAAATACGATTCAACTTGTTGATCGTTTCGATCATGTGCACT
>NZ_LWGF01000550.1:0-492 GCF_001635355.1 Oleiphilus sp. HI0125 | reverse complement strand
TAAGCCTAATCGTTGGATCAATTCTGGCGGTTTGGGGACGATGGGCTTTGGTTTGCCTGCGGCAATGGGTATTAAACTGACTCATCCTGATGAAGAAGTTGTGTGTGTTACCGGTGAAGGCTCTATTCAAATGAATATTCAAGAGCTATCAACGTGTAAGCAATATGACCTTCCTTTGAAAGTTTTGCTATTGAACAACCAAGCTCTAGGTATGGTTAAGCAATGGCAGGACATGAATTACGAATCTCGTCACTCTCATTCTTACATGGACTCATTGCCTGACTTTACTAAGTTGGTTGAGTCTTATGGTCATGTGGGTATGACGGTCAATAAGCTAGACGAATTAGAGTCTACCTTAGAGAAAGCGTTCGCAATGAAAGACAAGTTGGTATTTATCAACGTTTATGTTGATCCTTTAGAGCATGTGTATCCAATGCAAATTGCAAAAGGTTCGATGAATGACATGTGGTTGAACAAGACGGAGAGAACATA
>NZ_LWGF01000549.1:0-493 GCF_001635355.1 Oleiphilus sp. HI0125 | reverse complement strand
ACTGCGTGTTTGGCAGCGAGCAAAGCTAGTAGGGCAAAGCCCCCGACGCATAAGTAGATTGCTCTTTGCATCATGCACATCGGGCACGGATTCATACTAGCGAAAGGTTCAACATAGCTTGCGACAAGTACTAACGATACGCTCGTTACTATGATTGCTAGCCCGATCAATCGATTGGATAACTGCACTGTATAAGCCCCTATAAAATCTGCTACCAATGGTGCGAGTTAAGCGCAAAGTTGGCGAGTTAAGTCTTCTTAATTTTTGTGAACTGAGACCGGTCGCTACAAATAGTCACGCATCATTACTTCTTGAATTGGTGGATCGACCTATACTTGATCTATTGACCAATTTTAAGGAAGTAATATGAAAGCGGTACTCGCTCTAATCGGCGCTTTAATGACCATCAACTAGCCTTTGCAGAGGATGAATCTTCAGAAAAACAAAGAGCTGTTTATCACACCATGAATCCTGCATTTGTAAGTAACTTTGG
>NZ_LWGF01000548.1:0-15827 GCF_001635355.1 Oleiphilus sp. HI0125 | reverse complement strand
GCGTAGTGACGATCGTTTGAATCGTACTCTACGTGTGACGTTGCGATTGTAATACCACGCTCACGTTCTTCTGGAGCGTTATCGATGTTAGCGAAGTCTACCTTCTCACCACCGAATACTTCTGCACATACACGAGTAAGTGCTGCTGTTAGTGTTGTTTTGCCGTGGTCAACGTGGCCAATTGTTCCAACGTTAACGTGCGGCTTACTTCTTTCAAACTTTTCTTTTGCCACGGTAATTCCCCTTAGCGTTTAAAGGTTAGTACTTGTTAATAATAACTTCTGCGATGTTTGATGGCGCTTCTGCGTATTTCAAAAACTCCATCGCGTATGTTGCACGGCCTTGCGTCGCAGACCGTAGATCTGTCGCATAACCAAACATTTCTGACAAAGGCACCTCGGCATTGACAACCTTACCTGAAGGACCCTCTTCCATTCCGGAAATAATCCCTCGACGACGGTTAAGATCACCAACAACGTCACCCATGTTTTCTTCCGGCGTCACAACTTCAACTTTCATCATTGGCTCGAGCAGCACTGCACCACCCTCTTCCGCCAACTTTCTAGTTGCCATGCCACCGGCAATTTTGAACGCCATTTCGTTAGAGTCGACATCATGATACGACCCATCGTAAAGCGTTGCTTTAAGACCAAGCAAAGGGTAGCCAGCTAGGACACCATTTTGCATTTGCTCTTCAATACCTTTCTCGACTGCAGGTATGTATTCCTTCGGAACAACACCTCCCACAACCTCATTAATAAACTCCAGGCCTTCTTCACCGTCAGTTCGCGGCTCAAACTTAACGCGAACATGACCGTACTGACCTCGACCACCGGACTGTCGTACAAACTTGCCTTCGATATCACAGTGATTTCTAATTGCTTCGCGGTACGCTACCTGAGGCTTACCAATGTTTGCCTCAACACCGAACTCACGCTTCATTCGATCGACGATAATATCAAGGTGTAGCTCACCCATACCGGAGATAATCGTCTGACCGGTTTCCTCATCAGTCTTAACTCTGAACGACGGATCTTCTTGCGCCAACTTACCGAGCGCCACACCCATCTTCTCTTGATCTGGCTGAGAACGTGGCTCTACAGCAACCGAAATAACGGGCTCTGGAAAATCCATACGCTCCAAAGTAATTCGGTTCTTTGGATCCTGGTCACACAAGGTCTCGCCAGTTGTGACATCTTTAAGACCGATAGCGGCTGCAATATCCCCAGCAAGAACTTCTTTAATCTCTTGACGATCATTTGAATGCATTTGCACCATACGACCAATACGCTCTCTCTTACCCTTGACCGGGTTCCAGACAGCATCGCCCGTCTCAAGCTTTCCAGAATACACACGGAAAAATGTCAATGTTCCAACGAACGGATCGGTCGCAATTTTGAATGCAAGTGCAGCAAATGGCTCGTCATCGCTCGCATTACGCGGCTCTATTTCACCATTCTCAAGTTCACCTTCGATTGCCTTAACCTCAGTCGGTGCTGGCAAATATTCAACAACCGCGTCAAGAACGGCTTGAACACCTTTATTCTTAAAAGCAGAACCGCCCAAGACCGGCACAATCTCATTTGCCAAGGTGCGTCGACGAATACCATCCTTGACTTGCTCTTCAGACAACTCGCCCTCTTCTAAATACAACTCCATGTATTCGTCAGACGCTTCAGCGGCGGCCTCAACGAGAGCTTCGCGGTACAACTCACAATCATCAAGCATGTCAGCTGGAATGTCTTGGTAATCAAAGGTCATCCCTTGATCAGACTCATTCCAAATGATGGCTTTCATTTTTACGAGATCAACGACGCCCTTGAACTCATCTTCAGCACCAATCGTTAACTGAAGCGGGACAGGGTTAGCACCAAGACGATCTTTTAATTGATCCACGACCGACAAATAGTCAGCACCGGTACGATCCATTTTATTTACAAATACCATGCGAGGAACTTGGTATTTGTTGGCTTGACGCCATACGGTCTCTGTTTGCGGCTGCACACCAGACGAGCCACACAACACAACCACAGCACCATCCAATACGCGCAAAGAACGCTCTACCTCAATGGTAAAGTCAACGTGCCCCGGCGTATCAATGATATTAATTCTGAACTGATCGAATTGCTGACGCATACCCGACCAAAAACACGTAGTTGCCGCAGAAGTAATGGTAATGCCGCGCTCTTGTTCCTGCTCCATCCAATCCATGGTAGCTGCACCATCGTGCACCTCACCAATCTTATGAGATAGGCCTGTATAGAATAGAATGCGCTCGGTTGTCGTCGTCTTACCCGCATCAACGTGCGCAACGATCCCGATATTTCTGTAACGGTCTATAGGCGTTTTACGTGCCACTTAACTTTCCTCGTTAATCGCAACAAGCCTGCATATAGCAGGCTTGTTGTTGTACTAAAACGAAAATTTGTTTTAGAAACGGTAGTGCGAAAATGCTTTGTTCGCTTCCGCCATACGGTGTACGTCTTCACGCTTCTTAACCGCTGCACCTTTACCTTCCGCAGCATCAAGAATTTCACCTGCAAGACGTAGAGCCATAGACTTCTCACCACGCTTACGTGAGTACTCTACTAACCAACGCATTGCCAACGCCATTTGGCGAGCCGGACGAACTTCGACTGGAACTTGATAGGTTGCACCACCAACACGACGCGACTTAACCTCAACCATTGGCTGAATAGACTCTAGTGCTTTATCGAAAAGCTCCATAGCGTCTTGGTTAGATTTGCTAGCTACTGTGTCTAGCGCATCGTATACAATTTTTTCTGCCACTGCTTTTTTACCATGAACCATTACGTGGTTAATGAACTTAGCTAGCAGCTGACTTCCAAACTTAGGATCTGGAAGGATCTCGCGTTTCGCGACAACTCTTCTTCTTGGCATGATAAGCCCTCTATTACGTCTAAGGTCTTCAGGTAATTCAGGATAGACCTGACCTTACTCTTACCCCTTAAAATTAAGTTTAAAACTAAGATTATCCTTTAGGACGCTTAGCACCGTACTTCGAACGACCCTGACGACGATCTGCAACGCCAGATGTATCCAAACTACCGCGAACAGTGTGATAACGAACACCCGGAAGGTCTTTAACACGACCACCACGGATAAGAACAACACTGTGCTCCTGAAGGTTGTGGCCTTCACCACCAATGTATGATGTTACTTCGTAGCCGTTTGTTAAACGTACACGACATACTTTACGCAAAGCCGAGTTAGGCTTTTTAGGCGTAGTCGTATAAACACGAGTACAAACACCACGACGCTGCGGACAAGCCTGCAACGCGGGAACGTCACTTTTAGCGACGACACGCTTTCTAGGCTTACGCACCAACTGATTAATAGTTGCCATGCAAGCAAACTCCAATTTTATCTATCAAATTCCCACCCTAAAATAGGGTGCTCTCAAGTCGAGGGGCGCAAGTCTAATTACGCCCCAGCATAGTGTCAAGAAATTTGGTTTATTTTTAACCACATTCCACAACGCTATTTATGACGCACTTTATAGCGCGTCATTTTCCTTGTTTAGCTCTGCGCTTAGCGCCTCTACAACATCTTGTGCAGAAACACCTAAGCCGTCTTCTAAACCAGAACCTTTAGTCTTCTTAGCCTTACGTTCAGCATGGTATGCCAAACCAGTACCAGCTGGGATAAGACGACCAACAACAACGTTCTCTTTAAGACCTCGTAAGAAGTCACGTTTACCAGTCACAGCACCTTCAGTAAGTACACGTGTTGTTTCCTGGAACGATGCAGCTGAGATAAATGACTCAGTAGCAAGCGACGCTTTAGTAATACCTAGCAACTGACGCTCACATTGTGCTGGCATCTTATCGTTTGCATCAGCTTTTTCGTTCTCTTCAAGGAATTGAACGTATTCAACTTGATCACCTTTGATCAAGTCAGTATCACCTGATTGCGTAACTTCTACTTTACGTAGCATCTGACGAACAATTACTTCGATGTGCTTATCGTTAATCACAACGCCCTGCAGACGGTATACGTCTTGCACTTCGTTTGTAATGTACTTAGCAAGCTCAACAACACCTAGAAGACGCAAAATGTCGTGTGGATTTGATGGGCCATCAGAGATCACCTCACCCTTCTCTACACTTTCACCTTCAAACACGTTCATTTGACGATGCTTTGGAATCAATGCTTCATAAGCATCAGATCCGTCTTTAGGTGTTATAACAAGACGCTTCTTACCCTTGGTCTCTTTACCAAAGCTAACCACACCTGAAATCTCAGCAAGAATCGACGATTCTTTTGGCTTACGCGCTTCGAACAAGTCTGCTACGCGCGGTAGACCACCCGTGATGTCACGCGTCTTCGATGATTCCTGAGGAATACGAGCAATGATCTCACCTTGTGTTACTTGATCACCGTCACGCAAAGTCAAACTTGCATTCGCTGGCAAGAACACCTGGAATGGGGTTTCAGTCCCGTCAAGGAATACTGGATTTCCTTTCTCATCAACCAATTGAACCATCGGACGAACATCTTTACCTGATGACGGACGATCTTTTGGATCAATAATCTCTATATTAGATAAGCCAGTTAACTCATCAGTTTGGGTACGAACGGTAATACCTTCTTCCATACCAACAAACTGCGCTTTACCTGCTTGCTCTGTAATGATTGGGTGTGAGTGCGGATCCCACTTAGCTACCACTTGACCAGCATCAACGGTATCGCCGTCTTTCACAGTCAACACAGCACCGTAAGGAAGCTTATAGAACTCACGCTCACGGCCATGTTCATCCGCAACAGAAAGTGCAGAAGAACGTGAGGTAACAACTAAGTTGCCATCGGTACGTTCAATACTCTTCATGTTATTAAGACGTACAGAACCGCCGTGTTTAACCTGAATATTGTCTACTGCAGAAGCTCGCGATGCAGCACCACCGATGTGGAACGTACGCATCGTTAACTGCGTACCTGGCTCGCCAATCGATTGAGCAGCGATAACACCTACCGCCTCACCGCGGTTAACGACGTGACCACGAGCGAGATCGCGACCGTAACACTTCGCACAAATACCATGGCGAGTATCACATGTAATTGCAGAGCGAACCCAAACCTCATCAACACCTGCAGATTCAAGAAGATCAATTTGCTTCTCGTCCAAGAAAGTGCCGCGCGGCATAACTACATCTTCGTCATTACCTGGAGCAAAAACATCCTTCGCAGTGATTCGACCAAGAACACGATCACCAAGTGGCACAACAACGTCGCCACCTTCGATCATTGGCGTCATCAATAGACCTTCTTCAGTACCACAATCATCTTCAGTAACAACAAGGTCTTGAGCAACATCTACAAGACGACGTGTTAAGTAACCAGAGTTCGCTGTTTTCAGTGCAGTATCGGCAAGACCCTTACGTGCACCGTGCGTTGAGATAAAGTACTGAAGTACGTTTAGACCTTCACGGAAATTAGCCGTAATTGGTGTCTCGATGATCGAGCCATCTGGTTTCGCCATCAAGCCACGCATACCTGCTAGCTGACGAATCTGCGCTGCAGAACCACGAGCACCGGAGTCGGCCATCATAAATACTGAGTTAAACGAATCTTGCTGAACCGTATTACCTTCACGGTCAACAACATCATCTTTACCTAAGGTATCCATCATCGCTTTTGCTACCTTATCGTTAGCACGCGACCAAATATCGATAACCTTGTTGTACTTCTCACCGTGCGTTAAAAGACCCGATGCGAATTGATTCTCGATTTCTTTTACTTCAGCGGTCGCTGCATCAATAATCCCTTCTTTCTCATCAGGAATTACAAAGTCATTTACACCGATTGATGAGCCAGAGTATGTCGCCTGAGAGAAACCTAGGTACATCAATTGGTCAGCAAAGATAACGGTGTCTTTAAGACCACAATTACGATATGCAAAGTTGATCAATTTAGAGATCGCCTTCTTAACCATTGGCTGGTTAACCAATGAGAAAGGCAAACCTTTCGGAAGAATTTCAAACAACAAAGCACGGCCTACAGTCGTTTCGACCAATTTGCTCTCGGTAATCAACTGGCCATCGTCATCGAACGTGCTTTCTTCGATACGAACTTTAATCTTCGCCTGCAAGTGAACTTGCTTAGCACCGTATGCACGCTGAACTTCTTTAATGTCCGCGAATACCATGCCTTCACCTTGGGCGTTCACACGATCACGCGTCATGTAGTAAAGACCAAGAACAACGTCCTGTGATGGAACGATAATCGGCTCTCCATTTGCTGGCGACAAGATGTTGTTGGTAGACATCATTAGAGCACGAGCTTCAAGCTGAGCTTCTAAGGTCAATGGAACGTGTACCGCCATTTGGTCACCATCGAAGTCGGCGTTGTATGCCGCACAAACGAGTGGGTGCAACTGAATTGCTTTACCTTCAATCAGAACTGGCTCAAATGCTTGAATACCAAGACGGTGAAGCGTTGGCGCACGGTTTAGCATTACAGGGTGCTCGCGAATCACTTCAGCAAGAATATCCCATACTTCTGCCGTTTCACGCTCAACCATTTTCTTAGCAGCTTTGATCGTTGTAGCAAGGCCACGACTTTCTAACTTCGAGAAGATGAATGGTTTGAATAGCTCAAGTGCCATCTTCTTAGGAAGACCACACTGATGAAGTCGCAGGCTAGGACCAACAACGATTACCGAACGACCAGAATAATCTACACGCTTACCAAGAAGGTTTTGACGGAAACGACCTTGCTTACCTTTGATCATGTCAGCAAGAGATTTCAATGGGCGCTTGTTTGAACCCGTAATCGCGCGACCACGACGACCATTATCAAGCAGTGCATCAACAGATTCTTGAAGCATACGCTTCTCGTTACGAACAATGATATCTGGAGCACTTAACTCAAGTAGACGCTTCAAACGGTTGTTACGGTTGATAACTCGACGATACAAGTCGTTCAAATCAGATGTTGCAAAGCGGCCACCGTCAAGTGGTACTAATGGACGCAAATCTGGTGGAAGAACTGGCAATACATCTAACACCATCCACTCGGGCTTGTTGCCTGAACCGTAGAAAGATTCGATAAGCTTAAGACGCTTAGATAGTTTTTTGATCTTAGTTTCTGAATTAGTCGCTGGAATCTCTTCACGCAAACGATCAATTTCAGACTCAAGATTAATATCTTTAAGAAGAGCTTGGATTGCTTCCGCACCCATTTTAGCATCGAACTCGTCACCGAATTCTTCTAGCGCTTCGTAATACTGCTCATCAGAAAGCAACTGACCACGCTCAAGCGTACTCATGCCTGGATCAATAACAATAAACGATTCAAAGTAGAGAACGCGTTCGATATCACGAAGAGTCATATCTAAAAGCATGCCGATACGTGATGGCAAAGACTTCAAGAACCAAATGTGTGCAACTGGGCTAGCTAGTTCGATGTGACCCATACGATCACGACGCACATTCGCCAACGCGACTTCTACACCACACTTCTCACAGATAACGCCACGATGCTTAAGGCGCTTATATTTTCCACAAAGACATTCGTAGTCTTTGATTGGGCCAAAAATTTTCGCACAGAATAGACCATCACGCTCAGGCTTGAACGTACGGTAGTTGATGGTTTCCGGCTTCTTAACTTCACCATATGACCACGAACGAATCATTTCAGGTGACGACAAACCAATACGAATCGAATCAAATTCTTGAGAGTCGTTTTGGTTTTTCAACAAATTTAATAAATCTTTCATCGCTTGCTCCGGTAGGAGTTATTGTTTGCGGGCTTCATATTTGAATCAGCCCGCGACGCTAATCATTGGGTTATCGACTGACTACTCAGATTCCAACTCGATATCTATACCCAATGAGCGAATTTCTTTGACCAATACGTTGAAGGACTCTGGCATGCCAGGCTCCATACGATGATCGCCATCAACAATGTTTTTGTACATCTTAGTACGACCGTTCACGTCATCCGACTTAACGGTAAGCATTTCCTGCAAGGTATATGCAGCACCATATGCTTCAAGTGCCCATACTTCCATCTCACCGAATCGCTGACCACCAAACTGAGCCTTACCGCCCAATGGCTGCTGCGTAACAAGACTGTATGAACCAGTTGAACGCGCGTGCATCTTGTCGTCAACCAGGTGGTTCAATTTCAGCATGTACATATAACCGACCGTTACAGGGCGATCAAATGCGTCACCAGTACGTCCGTCATACAAAACTGTTTGTCCGCTGTCATCAAGATCAGCTAAACGAAGTAGCTCTTTGATTTCAGACTCTTTCGCGCCATCGAATGCTGGAGTTGCCATAGGAACACCACCGCGAAGGTTGTTCGCCAACTCTAGAATCTCTTTATCAGAGAAGCTGTCTAGCTCTTCTTTCTTGCTTGCAACACCGTTGTAGATTTCACCCAACAAGCCTCGAACTTCGGCGACTTCTTTTTGCTGCTTGATCATAGTATCGATCTTTTGACCAAGACCTTTGGCTGCTGCACCTAAGTGAGTTTCCAAAACCTGACCAACGTTCATACGCGACGGTACACCTAGCGGGTTAAGAACGATATCGACAGGATTACCAAACTCATCGTATGGCATATCTTCAACAGGCATGATGACCGAGATAACACCTTTGTTACCATGACGGCCAGCCATTTTATCACCAGGCTGGATGCGACGTTTAATCGCAACATAAACCTTAACGATCTTGAGTACGCCAGGCGCCAAATCATCACCCGTTTGAAGCTTGCGTTTCTTGACTTCAAAACGCTCTTCGTGCTCTTTCTTACGCTCTTCAAGAGATGCTTCCGCCTTCTCAAGAAGTTCGTTCAAATCGTCATCAGCCAAACGGATCTTAAACCAATCTAACGCTTCAAGGGCTGCCAAATAATCTTGAGAAAGCGTATCGCCCTTCTTAAGACCTGGAGCAGACACAATTGCCTGACCATCTAATGCAGCAGTGAGACGTTCATACGTTGCACCCAACAAGATACGATACTCATCTTTAAGATCCTTACGGAACTTATCAAGCTGTGAGTTTTCGATATCAAGTGCACGCTGATCTTTCTCAACGCCATCACGCGTAAATACCTGAACATCGATAACCGTACCGCGCGTTCCGGTGGATACACGCAATGACGTATCTTTTACGTCTGATGCTTTTTCACCAAAGATCGCACGTAGCAACTTCTCTTCAGGAGTTAATTGCGTTTCACCTTTTGGCGTCACCTTACCAACAAGGATGTCGCCCGGGCCAACCTCAGCACCGATATAAACAATGCCTGATTCATCTAATTTAGATAACGCACTTTCACCAACATTTGGAATATCAGCAGAAATCTCTTCACTACCCAACTTCGTGTCACGCGCAACACACGTTAACTCTTGAATGTGGATAGTTGTGAAGCGATCTTCTTGCACAACTCGCTCAGATACTAGAATCGAGTCTTCGAAGTTGTAACCGTTCCAAGGCATGAATGCGATACGCATATTCTGACCTAGCGCCAGCTCACCCATATCTACTGAAGGGCCGTCTGCCATCACGTCACCACGCGCAACAGAGTCACCTTGACGCACAAGTGGCTTTTGGTTGATGCAAGTATTTTGGTTAGAACGTACATACTTAGTTAGGTTGTAGATATCTACGCCTGCGTCGCCCGCGTCTACCTCGTCATCATGAACCCGAACAACGATACGACCAGCGTCAACGCTCTCAATAACACCGCCACGATCAGCCACGACACAAACACCTGAGTCTTGCGCCACGATGCGCTCGATACCGGTACCAACAAGAGGCTTATCAGAACGTAATGTAGGAACTGCCTGACGCTGCATGTTCGAGCCCATCAATGCACGGTTCGCATCGTCGTGCTCTAAAAATGGGATAAGTGATGCCGCAACAGATACAACCTGACGTGGTGACACGTCCATGTAATTAACTTTTTCTGGAGGCATTACTGTGGTTTCGTTCTTATGACGAACAGTTACCAATTCTTCTGTAAGGTTATTTCCATCATCAACAACAGCGCTTGCCTGTGCGATAACATAACCACTTTCTTCGATTGCAGATAAGTATTCGATTTCGTCGGTAACATGACCATCAACAACTTTACGATAAGGCGACTCAAGGAAACCATATGAGTTAGTACGCGCATAAGTTGCTAACGAGTTGATCAAACCGATGTTCGGACCTTCAGGCGTTTCGATTGGACAAACACGACCATAGTGAGTCGGGTGTACGTCACGTACTTCGAAGCCTGCACGCTCACGCGTCAAGCCACCTGGGCCAAGCGCAGATACACGACGCTTATGCGTTACCTCAGATAGAGGGTTGTTTTGGTCCATGAACTGAGACAACTGGCTAGAACCAAAGAACTCTTTGACTGCTGCAGCAACTGGTTTTGCATTAATTAAATCTTGTGGCATCAAGCCATCAGACTCAGCCATACTCAAGCGCTCACGTACAGCTCGCTCAACACGCACAAGACCTACGCGGAATTGGTTTTCAGCCATTTCACCAACAGAACGGATACGTCGGTTGCCAAGGTGATCGATATCATCAACTTCGCCTTTACCATTACGAATGTCGATCAAGGTACGCAACACATCGATAATATCTTGATTATCAAGAACGCCTTCGCCCGTCTCTTCAGCTCTTCCAAGACGACGATTGAACTTCATACGGCCAACTGCCGAAAGATCATAGCGCTCAGATGTAAAGAACAGGTTACCGAATAAATTCTCAGCAGACTCTTTAGTCGGTGGTTCGCCTGGGCGCATCATACGATAGATTTCTACCAAGGCTTCTAATTGAGTATTCGTAGGGTCAATACGCAAGGTATCAGAGATAAACGAGCCACAATCAAGTTCGTTAGTGTAGAGCGTCTCAATGCTTTCGATACCCGCCGCAACTAATGCATCAACGACTTCTTCTGTAATTTCTGTATTACAGCTAGCAACTAGCTCACCAGTGTCTTCATTGATGATGTCTTTCGCTAATACCTTGCCGTATAGGTATTCTTTAGGAACTTCAAGCGCGCCGCCTAATTTCTCAAGCTTGCGAATTTGCTTGGCGTTAACTCGACGCCCTTCTTCAACAATCACTTCACCGTCAGGATCTTTGATGTCAAACGTTGCGATTTCGCCACGCAAACGTGAAGGAACAAGTTCGAGTTTGAAGCTGTCTGCTGACAATTCAAAACGACCAGTGTCGAAGAACATATCCAAGATCTCTTGCGAGCTTAGACCTAGAGCACGCATCAAGATTGTTGCTGGAAGCTTACGACGACGGTCAATACGAACGAACACGTTGTCATTTGGATCGAATTCGAAGTCTAACCAAGAACCACGATATGGAATCACTCGAGCACTATGAAGCAACTTGCCTGATGAGTGAGTTTTACCTTTATCGTGATCGAAGAACACACCTGGAGAACGATGTAACTGAGAAACAATTACACGCTCAGTACCGTTTACAACGAATGTACCGTTATCGGTCATCAAAGGCATTTCGCCCATGTAAACTTCTTGTTCTTTGATGTCTTTAATCGCGCGATTTGAAGACTCTTTGTCATAAATGATTAAACGAACTTTAACGCGCAGAGGAGCAGCGTAAGTCACGCCACGCAAAATACACTCTTTAACGTCAAACGCCGGCTCGCCAAGACGATAGCTTACGTATTCCAACGCAGCGTTGCCGGAAAAACTAACAATCGGAAAAACAGACTTAAACGCTGCGTGCAAGCCAAGATCATCGCGCCCTGCAGCCTCAACGCCTTCCTGTAGAAAGCTTCTATAAGAGTCTATTTGAATAGACAGAAGATATGGCACATCCATTACAGTCGGCAAAGTGCCGAATTCTTTACGAATACGCTTTTTCTCTGTATACGAGTAGGTCATCTGTATTCCCCAGTTATGACAAAAGGTCTGAAATCTAACTAACAATGAAACTTCGTGTCGGCATCATTTGCTAGTGCAGGGCTTCGCCCTGAAGGTCTCCTAGTACATAGGAGTAATGCTTTCTTTAACAACGGAAAAAGGCCGGGAGTATAAAATACCACCGGCCAGTTCCGTCAGAGGACTAGTGAGCAATTGTTGCTCAAGCCACTATTCAAGGAATAGTTACTTGATTTCAACAGATGCGCCAGCTTCCTCAAGCTCTTTCTTAGCTGCTTCAGCGTCGTCTTTGCTAACGCCTTCTTTAACAGTTGAAGGAGCACCGTCAACCATTGCTTTCGCTTCTTTAAGGCCAAGACCTGTAAGACCGCGAACAGCTTTGATTACGTTAACTTTCTTATCGCCAGCACCAGCTAGGATAACGTCGAATTCAGTTTGCTCAGCTGCTGCTGCGCCGCCTTCTGCTGCTGCTGCTGGAGCTGCTGCTACAGCTGCTGCTGCAGAAACACCAAACTTCTCTTCCATTGCTTCAACAAGCTCGACAACGTCCATTACGCTCATTTCAGCAATTGCATTTAAAATATCGTCTTTAGATAGAGCCATGACTCACATCTCCTAAATAAAATTAATAACCAAAAATAAAATTAGGCTGCTTCTTTCTTCTGATCGCGAACTGCAGCAACTGCACGTGTAACTTTCGAAGGAACTTCGTTGAAAGTACGAGCAAGTTTTGTAATCGGTGCTTGAATAACACCAGCCAACATGGCCAATGCTTGATCGCGCGTTGGCAATTTCGCCAAACGATCGATCTGATCTGCACCTAACAGTTCACCACCAACAGCTAGCGCTTTAATTTCGAATGCTTCTTTCTCTTTAGCGAAGTCTTTCAACAAGCGCGCTGCCGCACCTGGATCTTCAAGAGAGAACGCAAGAATTGTTGGACCAACAAATGCTTCTTGCATACATTCAAATTCAGTACCTTCTACAGCTTTGCGAGCAAGCGTGTTACGAACGATTCGTAAGTAAACGCCTTCTGCACGAGCTTTAGCACGCAAACCAGTCATGTCGTTTGAATCAACGCCATGATAGTCAGCAAGTACTGCGGATAAAGCACCGCCAGCAACCTCGTTGACTTCAGCGACAATCGCTTTTTTGTCTTCGAGTCCAATTGCCATTGGTATTCTCCTCAACAAGGCCGGACAAAAAGCCGGCCAGCCATTTACACCCTTTCGGGCAACCTCTACGGCGTGAGGACACTCATTTAAGAGAGTCACACCGTCTGCGCAGGAAATTAAGCCACTCGATCATTCACGTGACACCTGCGGTCTTGGACCGCCTGGGGCATACACCCCCGACTCCAAATTTTTGCGCCTAAGCGCGCCTCCAAATCTTAGATAGATACAGAAGCTTGATCGATCAATAGACCTGGGCCCATTGTTGAAGAAAGAGTAACTTTCTTCAAATAAACACCTTTAGCTGCTGCAGGCTTAGCCTTCTTAAGGTCGGCCAATAGCGCTTCAAGATTTTGCTTGATTGCATCAGCAGAGAACTCAACATTACCCACGATAGCGTGGATGATGCCGTTCTTGTCAGTACGGTAACGAACCTGACCAGCTTTTGCATTTTTAACAGCAGTCTCTACATCAGGAGTAACTGTGCCAACTTTTGGGTTTGGCATAAGGCCACGAGGACCAAGAACCTGACCCAACTGACCTACAACACGCATCGCATCTGGAGATGCAACAACTACGTCGAAGTCCAAGTTGCCAGCTTTCACTTGCTCAGCAAGATCATCCATACCGACCACATCAGCGCCTGCAGCTTTTGCTTTTTCTGCATTCTCGCCTTGCGTGAACACAGCAACGCGAACCGACTTACCTGTACCATTTGGAAGAACAGTCGAACCACGAACAGCCTGGTCAGATTTACGTGCATCAACACCAAGGTTAACTGATACATCGATTGATTCGTTGAACTTAACTTGAGATGAAAGCTCTGCTAATACCGCAACAGCTTCTTCAACTGAATATGCTTTACCAGCTTCTACTTTCTCAGCGATTAACTTTTGACGTTTAGTTAGCTTTGCCATTAGTTAACACCCTCCGTGTTCAAACCCATGCTACGAGCAGTACCTGCAATGATGCGAACAGCAGCGTCCATATCAGCAGCAGTCAAATCTGGCTCTTTTGTTTTTGCAATTTCTTCTAATTGCGCACGAGTAACAGTTCCAACTTTTTCAGTATTTGGACGGCCACTACCACTCTTGATACCTGCAGCCTTCTTAAGAAGAACAGCCGCTGGCGGAGTTTTCATGATAAAAGTGAAGCTCTTATCATTGTAAACGGTAATAACCACTGGAACTGGAAGACCTGGCTCCATGCTACCAGTCTGAGCATTGAACGCTTTACAGAATTCCATGATGTTCACACCGTGCTGACCTAGAGCAGGACCAACCGGTGGACTTGGGTTTGCTTGACCAGCTGCGATTTGCAACTTGATATAAGCATCAATTTTCTTAGCCATTTTATCTCCTATGGGTACAAACGCTCTTATCGAGCTCCCCGAACAGACACGAAAAGCCCATCCCGCCTACGCGAAATGAGCATTTGGATATTTATGACCTTAAATTAGATTAGTCTTTCTCGACCTGACTAAACTCAAGATCAACAGGCGTTGAACGCCCAAAAATAAGAACAGCCACTTTAACACGACTCTTCTCATAATCCACTTCTTCAACGACACCATTGAAGTCAGCAAACGGACCGTCGATAACTCGAACAACTTCGCCTGCTTCGAATAATGTTTTCGGACGAGGAGATTCCGCACCTGTCTCGATTTTTTGCAAGATAGCCTGAGCCTCGCGATCACTAATTGGCACTGGACGTTCAGCCGTACCACCAATAAAACCCATCACACGTGGCGTTGACTTAACCAAGTGCCACGCCTCATCATCCATATCCATTTGAACAAGCACATAACCCGGATAGAATTTACGCTCACTTTTACGCTTCTTGCCATCTCTCATTTCTACCACTTCTTCAGTAGGAACAAGAATATCACCAAACTTTTCTTCTAAGCCTTTCAGCGCCACCTGCTCTTGCAACGAGCGCATAACATGCTTCTCGTATCCAGAATAAGCATGCACAACATACCAAGCCTTAGACATCAATTATCTCCCTACTATCCGATTACCGAAGAAATGACCCAACCAATAAGTGAGTCTACACCCCACAAAACAAGAGCAACAACCAACACAAAAACCACTACCATAAATGTTGTTTGTATAAGCTCAGGGCGCGTCGGCCAGACAACCTTGCGAATTTCAGTCTTCGCTTCGGACACTAGCGCAGAAAACTGCTTACCTTTAGTCGTTTGTAATGCCACCCAACCAGCAACAACAGCAAGAACCAATAACGCGATAACGCGATACAGCAACGACTCAGCTGAGAAATAATAGTTTCCGACAACACCGGCAGCCACTATGCTTAGCGCAACAATCCACTTTACCGAATCTAACGCTGCGTTCTCTTTTTCAAGCTTTGCATTCATATTGATACTTACTAACTTCTGGCTAAAAAGTGGCAGGCCAGGAGGGAATCGAACCCCCAACCTGCGGTTTTGGAGACCGCTGCTCTGCCAATTGAGCTACTGGCCTAACAAAAGAAGGCAGACAACCCACCTTCTTTTATAATCGAGTATTACTCGATGATTTTCGCTACAACGCCCGCACCTACTGTACGACCGCCTTCACGAATTGCGAAACGCAAACCTTCTTCCATCGCGATTGGCGCGATCAATTCTGCAGAAAGCTGTACGTTATCGCCAGGCATTACCATTTCAACGCCTTCTGGAAGCTCACATGCACCCGTTACGTCCGTAGTACGGAAGTAGAACTGTGGACGGTAGCCTTTGAAGAATGGCGTGTGACGACCACCTTCAT
>NZ_LWGF01000547.1:0-372 GCF_001635355.1 Oleiphilus sp. HI0125 | reverse complement strand
TAACTGAAGTGCTGGGCGAACAGTATTTGCTGTCGTGTGTAAAGCACCTGAAACTAATCCGTCTACTTCATCTAAGGCAACCATCATCGTCGCAAGAACTACATTATCTTCAAGTAGAGAGCGCGCCATATCAGGCGCTAAGCCTTTGTGCTTGCGTGCCTCCACCATATGAGGAACGTATCTTTCACGCACTTCGTCGGGGTTGATGACTTCTATTTCATCTAGAAATGTCAGACCTTGTGCTTCAGCAACCAAGCTAATGTCGCTGCGCTCCCCAATCATAACGCATTGAGCGATATTCCTTTCTTGGCAAGCAATCGCAGCAGCAACGGTGCGAGGTTCGTTTCCTTCAGGTAAAACGATACGTTTTTT
>NZ_LWGF01000546.1:0-338 GCF_001635355.1 Oleiphilus sp. HI0125 | reverse complement strand
ATGATCTGCTGAATAGTGTTTGATGTTAATATTCGCGCGTTTTATCGAACGCAGTGCAAGTTTTTATAAAAAACGTTGTGTCTAATGGCTTAAAAGGCCTAAAGCAGCTTTCAACACAGGTACACAAAATGGACGTAGTAATTATTGGTGCCGGTATTATGGGCGTTACTTTCGCGCATATCGCCAAAACCGTTGACCCTAATCTGAATATAACGATTCTAGAGCGCCTTGATCAGGCTGCTGGGAGCAACTCAAGTGTTTTTAATAATGCAGGTACCGGTCACGAAGCGAATTGCGAATTAAACTACACACCTGTCGATGAAGAAGTTATCAGTGTT
>NZ_LWGF01000545.1:0-746 GCF_001635355.1 Oleiphilus sp. HI0125 | reverse complement strand
TGATTGGAAAGCACCATCAACATCTGGAGAGATAGTAGAAGCAGCCATTGCTTCTAGTTCTTGGCAAGTCATTGGACCAGTAGTGTCCTGAGAACCAACGATGTTCACTTTAACGCGAACGTCTGAACCAGTATGTAGAGGAGTTTTAGACGTTACGCCAACTGCATTGCGGTTGAAGATTTTTTCAACAGCAGTTAGGCCTTGGCCTTCGTTTGAGATCTCTTTAGATGCTGCGTAAACAACAGGCGCTTCAACACCCAATGTTTCAGCTGCGAATGTTTGAAGCTTCTTACCGAAAGTAACCGCGTAAGAACCGCCAGCCTTCATGAACTCAACTTTCTGAGGCGTGAATGCGTCAGAAACGTCAGAAAGCTCTTCGCTACCGTTGTAAAGCTTCTTCGCTTTTGTATCGATAGTAAGAACAGTACCTGTCNCAACAGAGTATGCTTCTTCTAATACTGGATCGCCGTTTTCATCACGAACAACTTCGCCATTTGCGTCAGTTTTCTTAACCCAGTTTTTAAGGTCAAGACCGATACCACCTGTTACGCCAACAGTCGTCAAGAAGATTGGCGCGATACCGTTAGTACCTGCTACAACTGGACGGTTGTTGATGAATGGAATGTATGGAGAAGTCTTTTCACCAGCCCAAAGTGCAACGTTGTTAACACCAGACATACGTGAAGAACCAACACCCATCGTACCTTTTTCAGCGATAAGCATAACTTTCGCGTTCGGGTGCTTCT
>NZ_LWGF01000544.1:0-670 GCF_001635355.1 Oleiphilus sp. HI0125 | reverse complement strand
TAAAAAAACAAACTCAAATGTATGATCCCAATGGAGAGTTCATAGCGAAATGGACGGATAGCGATGAGAATCATCGATTGGATTATACCGATGCGGCGGATTGGCCTATTTTATGATTTGTTTCGGTTTTGGCCAAAAAGCCACTTCTGCATTTGGTTCTGCCTTACAAAATCTTTCGCTGATTCGAGATTAATCGCTTCTAATCTTTCTTTGGTTCTTTCTTGCTCGCACAAGAAAGAACCAAAGAAATGCGTACCTGCTCTTCGGCCCTGCGGGTACATTCGTGACTGGTTAAAAATGGCGCTGCGGTAACTAGCCCGCTTCGCAGTCGTCGAACAGTCCTCGCTTACTCCATTTTTAACTGGCGTCACTCATCCTACGAGAAGGCATGTGCCGCTTCGATGAATCGGGGAAACAATCAAGATCTCCGTCTAGTACCAATCCCCCGTCACGAGAGTCGAAAACTCTATTGTTGCAATCGGTAAATTGCTTGAGTTTCGGTTTTGGCCCGAATGCCACTTTTGCATTTGGCTCTGCTTTACGAAAGCTTTCGTTGACTTGAGATTAATCGTTTCTAATCCATTTTTAACTGGCGTCACTCATCCTACGAGAAGGCAGATGCCGCTTTGCTAAATCTCGGAAAAAATAATGCCTCGGTCTTGCGCCAATC
>NZ_LWGF01000543.1:0-289 GCF_001635355.1 Oleiphilus sp. HI0125 | reverse complement strand
AATTCCTTAGCTGTCAGCCCTCCTATGAAATTAACCACTACCCTCACGTGCCGAGATCATACATCGTTATTGATCAGTGAATTTAGCCCTGAAAATCCCCCACTCGGCACCATCGTTATTGCAAGTGCCTTCGGTGTAAACCAAAGTTTTTATTGGCCAATGGCCGAGTTCTTTGTCAAACAAGGCTATAAAGCGCTTTGCTTTGATTATCGAGGAACGGGCGATAACGAATCGCTAACGCGAGAAGACTTTGAGCTGAGTGAATGGGGAACACAAGACATAGAAGGCG
>NZ_LWGF01000542.1:0-270 GCF_001635355.1 Oleiphilus sp. HI0125 | reverse complement strand
CTGCACCAGCAACATACGCACCTTTAGGGCGTAAAGTAGAAAACTCATATCCGATGCCACAGCCGGCTTTTAGTGTTAAGCCTGCCTCGTGGTTTTTAAGTAGGATATCGTCCATTGAGTCATAGACTGTGCCTGAAACGGTACAGTTAATGGTGGAAGTTGCAGGCTTATGTTCGCCAGCGCCTGCATTCGACATAATGCGGCCTGCGGGAATGACGCCAGTCTCTAATGCCCATTTAAAATCTGCATATACCTGCTCGCGCTTTTCCT
>NZ_LWGF01000541.1:0-271 GCF_001635355.1 Oleiphilus sp. HI0125 | reverse complement strand
TCAAAGCGGTCAATAACATAAGGGCCGTTACCAACAGGGATATCTAAGCCCGCAGAACCAAACCCGACTTTTTCCCAATATGCTTTTGATAGCACTGGCATCTGACCAAGAATTAGAGGGAGTTCTTTGTTTTTGTCGTCTTTAAACTTAAATGTGATAGTTCTACTGTCTTCAATAACCACATCAACCACATCTCCGTAGTAAGCCGCGTAAAATGGACGTGCGCGCTCATGCGTGGTGAGCATGTTAAATGTATATTTCACGTCTTCTG
>NZ_LWGF01000540.1:0-13942 GCF_001635355.1 Oleiphilus sp. HI0125 | reverse complement strand
TCATGACCACTGGTGGTGAAGGCGGCATGGTTACGACCAATGACAAATCCCTTTGGGAAAAGATGTGGTCATTCAAAGATCACGGTAAGAGTTATGATGCGGTCTATCACCGCGAGCATGCTCCGGGCTTTCGCTGGTTGCATGAATCTTTCGGTACCAACTGGCGCTTAACCGAGATGCAATCAGCGATTGGGCGAATTCAATTAACACGTATACCTGATTGGACATTGGGTCGCACGCGCAATGCGAATGCAATTGCAGATGTCTGCCGAAAATTTGATTTCCTGCGTGTACCTGAGATTCCAGCCAACATCGTTCACGCTCATTACAAGTTTTATGTATTTGTTGAGTCTAACAAATTGCCACAAGGCATTACTCGCGATTGCTTGATCGAGCGAATCAACGCGGCCGGTATACCCTGCATGCAAGGCTCCTGTTCAGAGGTCTACCTAGAAAAATCCTTCGACGATCATCTCTCCAAACCTAAAGAGCGCTTACCTGTTGCCAAAGAACTCGGCGAAACCAGCTTGATGTTTTTAGTTCATCCCACGATTAGTGAGGAGCAGTTGAGTGACGTATGTGAGGAGTTGGAAGGAGTGCTGTCGTCAGTCGTTTAAGTAGGCTTATGGATGCTCGACTGCTTAAGCTTTAAACAGGGCTTTTCAACAAGTTTCCAAGAGGCAAGTGCGGTTGCCATTGTCGCAATTAGCATCGTTATCAGAGCTACTTTGTTATTTTGAAATGGTGACGTTTCAATAAAAAGGTTCACGATGATCATATGGTAAATATAAATGCCATAGGATATATCGTTACCCTGCAGCCAATGGCTCAAGTTCGTCTGACTGAATGCAGCAGATATTGTAAGGCAGCCAAGTAATGTCGAAGATATTGGGTTAAGGCTATTTCCTTGGAAAGGAAGATTTGCTACAAAACAAATCGCTAGCCAAACTACAAATAACCCAAGCCAGTTCCAGAACCTTCCCGAGAAAAGTGGTTGGACTCGGCGGAAGTTTTTTTGGATAAGCACTCCCAATAAGAACATGTACAGGTATGGTAAGACTGTTACTCCGAACAATTTTGAGTAAATCGTATCTTGTGGTGCAATTAAATTGATGTTGATTTGATTCATTAACACCATAACGAAAATAAGACAGGCAAGAGTTATATTTTGAGCTGAGAAACTTAGTCTTCTGAGTGCCAAGTATATTAGAGGCAGTAGGGCGTAAAATTGAAGTTCGATGGGTATAGTCCAGAGACTTCCGTTTAGTACTCCTACACCATAGCCTCTTAAGAAATCGGGGTTATAGAATTGCCCGACAGTTAGCTGCATGAGTGTCCAAGCCGCAAAGTTAGTGCCTGAAGCTTCTATTTCTTAGCAAGTGATTACTGTAAATAAACCAAAGATGAAACAAAACCATAAGGCTGGGTATATTCTGAGCAAGCGATTTATCGCGTAAGTTCTCATTGATGGGGTGCGGTCGTAAGCAGCGGAAATGAGAAAACCACTTATCACAAAGAAAATCGGTACGCCGGGAAAGGCGGCAATCACTGTCATTAATGTTTCTGGCATTTCGACTTTAAAGTGATCAACGCCGTGTACGAATGCCACTTGGAGTGCGGCAATTAATCGAAGTAGATCAAAGTTGTTATTTCTCAAAAGTGGCCTGTTTTTTTGCATTAAGCTAGGGCCTTCTTAAGAGTCTTAACAATCCTTTGCGCAGCTTCGCCATCGCCATAGGGGTTGTGCGCTTCCGACATGGTTTTATAGGTACTGTCGTTCAGCAGAATATCAAAGGTATTCGCTATGATTTTCTGGGGGGAGGTGCCAACCAATCTTACGGTGCCTGCTTCAACGGCTTCTGGTCTTTCGGTGACTTCACGTGTGACGAGTACCGGTTTACCGAACGATGGTGCTTCTTCCTGAATGCCGCCTGAGTCGGTGATCACCATATCGCATTTATCGAGGAGCCAAACAAAGGGTAGGTAGTCCTGTGGTTCAATGAGCAGAATGTTTGGGCACTTGCCAAGCGCTTTGTTGACTGGTTTTTGAACATTGGGGTTTAGGTGTACCGGATAAACGAGTAACCAGTTAGGGTGTTCTTGTACGATGGTTTTGAGCGCCTCGCAGAAGTCTATAAAGCCTTGGCCGAAGTTTTCTCTGCGGTGGCCAGTAATCAGAATAAAGCGCTCAGGCTGATCTTTGATTTTCTCAATACAGCTTTGTGGAAGTTTCGGTGACCAGGTTGAAGGCGCTATCTGGTTTACTTTTTCGCGCACGCTCAATAACGCATCAATTACGGTATTGCCCGTTACATGAATTGCGCTTTCGTTTATTCCTTCGGTTAAGAGGTTTTGTTTTGCAGTGGAGGTGGGCGCAAAGTGGTATTGTGAAATTCTACCAACGAGTGAGCGGTTTGCCTCTTCTGGGAAGGGGGCGCGTAAATCACCGGTTCTCAAGCCAGCCTCCACATGCCCTACGAGAATGCCTTCGTAAAAGGCTGCCAAGGCTGCAGCAAAACAGGTCGTGGTGTCGCCATGCACAAGTACGAGGTCTGGCTGGCTCTCGCGTAGTACCTCTCGCAAACCAAGTAATACCTTACTGGTTATGTCAAACAGGTCTTGCCTCGCTTTCATAATATTCAGGTCGAAGTCCGGTTTGATCTCAAATAACTTAAGTACTTGGTCGAGCATCTCTCTATGTTGTGCTGTTACACAAACCAGGCTTTCAAGCTTCGGCTCTTTCTCTAACGCTTTTACAACAGGGGCCATTTTGATGGCTTCTGGACGTGTGCCAAATACAGTTAGTACACGTTTCTTTTTAGACGGCATTACTTCACGATGCCTCTTGTGTCGATTACGATTTTCTCACTGAGTTTTGCAGCAGAGAGTGATTCGAATGGTTTGTGGTCAACCAGCAAAAGAAGGATGTCTGCACGATCAACGGCCTCGTCAAAACTGCAGAGCTCAAAGTCTTTATGTGTTTTGATATTGGGCTCACATACGATGATTTCACCGATGTTCTCTTCAATGAGCTGTTTGGTAATCGCAAGTGCGGGGGATTCTCTAAGGTCATCCACGTTGGCTTTAAACGTTAAGCCTAAACAGGCGATCACCGGTTGTTTAAAGCGTTCTGCTTTTTCTTTTACTTTATTGACCACCCATTCCGGTTTTGCATCGTTTACTTCGCGCGCAGAACGGATCAGTTTGGATTGCTCAGGATTGCGGTGAATGATGAACCAGGGGTCAACCGCAATGCAGTGGCCGCCAACGCCAGGACCCGGCTGCAGAATGTTGACGCGTGGGTGACGGTTAGCGAGTGAGATAAGCTCCCAAACATCGATATGCTCTTTATCGCAGATCAATGAAAGTTCGTTCGCAAAAGCAATGTTCACATCACGGAAGGAGTTTTCAGTGAGTTTTGAAAGCTCAGCCGTTTTGGCAGAAGTTTCTAACACCTCACCACTCACAAACTCTTTATAAAAATCTGACGCGACTTTAGTTGATGTTTCGTTGATGCCGCCAACGATTCTGTCGTTTTGTACCAGTTCGATGAGGATTCGACCAGGGAGTACGCGCTCCGGGCAGTGCGCGACAAACACATCCTCTGCAGTGTTGTGGCCATGCTCCTGAAGAATCTCCGCGACCAAATCGGTTGTGCCGACGGGGCTGGTTGATTCAAGAATAATCAGATTGCCTTTCTCAACGAATGGCGCGATTGTTCTGGTCGCCTGTTCAACGTAACTCAAATCCGGAACATATCCGTCTTTAAATGGTGTGGGTACAGCGATAATAAACATATCGGCTTTGCAGGGCTCCAAACTAGCCTTTAGATTGCCTGCATTAACTGCCGATTTAACGAGCAGATCAAGGTCGGGCTCGACTATGTGAATTTTGCCTTGATTGATTGTTTCGACTACTGAAGGGGAAACATCTACGCCGGTTACTTGATACCCTTTAGTGCCAAGAAGAGAAGCGGTTGGAAGGCCGATATAGCCCAAGCCCATTACGCAGACTGATTTGAATTCCTTGTCCATGAAAATCCCAGAAGAAATTATTATTCATTGGCAACTAGTATAGGTTGAAACAGCTACGTGCTTAAGGCTTCTTTCGGTTATTTAATTAACTTGAGTAGCCTATAATCAGCAACGCAACGTGTTTAACGTTCGCCCCGGCATTACCGGTTTAGCGCAAGTGAATGAAATTGATATGTCGACGTCTGAGTTATTGGCAAAGTGGGATAAGACCATGATCGAAGGGTTTAGCTTAGGTATGTATTTTAAGCCGATTCTTCAGACGGTGACTGGTGCCGGTTCCGGCGATCGGGTTGTTAAGTAATCATCTATAGTGTCAGAGCTTGCTTGTATTCGGCAGCCAGCATTTTGGCGCCTTTTAGCGTTAGGTGTCCTTCATCAAAATAAAGCAGCTCTTTGTCGTTATTTATGACCCGACAAGTTGGCGTGCAAAATACCGGTGCTGTCTCGACGATGCGATTCTTCAGTAAGTTTCTTAGGTAAGTCAATTCAGCTTTGTTTTCTTGCTCATAATCTTCGATGTTCTTATTTAGGACATCGTCTTCACCAATAGATTCAGCGAAGAGTGCTTTGGGTACGTGCTTTGAGTACGTTGTTATTGGAGCTATTATCGTTACTAAGATTAAATGTTCTTCCGCTTTTTGAATAAGATCTTCTAGCTTATCTTTGTCTACCCCCTTCGGTGAAAAATGTAGAACAATCCGTTTGGAACTGATTTTAAGGGCATCTGTAATCACTTCATCACTTGTTATCTTTCTTTTGGTCATTAGAGGGGTGTTCGTAACGTAAAAGTAAGTTTTGAAATTTTGTTCCTCTGCTACTTCGTTAAAACTGGTTTTAATCGAATCTGCGTGAGAGTTACCCACAATAAGGACGGCTTGAGCATTCAAGGACGTGGCACTAGAAATCGAGCATATTCGCTCTGATGGGTTCAGCATACGGAAGATTTTGCCACAACGGTAAGTTGCACGGTCTTCCCAAGCGGCAAAGATTTTCTGCTGATCAGCAGAAAATGCTTGTTGCTGAAATTGGGTGCCGAGGAATGCTGCAATGATTACAACTGCATAATTCGCAGCAATATAGCTTATAAGACGTTTTTGTTTGCGTAGTTCAATTAGGTGATAACTGGCGATTGATAGAACACAAGTAAGAGCAACCTGGAGAATAAGGCCCTCTTCTGTTGTACTCGATAATATTGTTCCGCCGAAAGGCGTGTAATCACACAAAATGATACCGGCCCGATTATTTGTACAGAGCCTTCTGCAAAGTTACTCCCCCTTGTTTTAGAAGACGCGGTAAAAATTGGTTTTACCCGTAACAAGCGCATGCTTGCGCAGTTTATGATGGTGTTGGAAGAACGCATTGTTGCCGTGCCTTATAAGCAATGGAGCAAGGTAGACGATGCGCTCTCCATCAAGTTTAAGCAGGCTGGACATATTCTTGGCTCGGCGTATGTAGAGTGTCGGGTTTGGGAGGTTTCTGACCTATCAAGAAAAGCAATGGATTACTGCCTGCGCGGTAATGACGACAAAAATACAATACAAAAAGTGGTGTTCTCGGGTGATCTGGGAGCGCCGTATTCCCCCTTGTTGAATAACCCCAAAGCACCTTATAGCTGCGATACTCTGGTGATTGAGAGTACCTATGGCGACAAGGAGCATGAGTCGAGTCGGAATCGTAAGGCGCGCTTGCAGAAGGTGATTGAGCGGGCAGTGCAGGATAGTGGTGTGGTATTGATTCTCGCCTTTAGTATTGGTCGCACCCAAGAGCTCTTGTATGAGCTTGAGGGGATTATTCACAGGAACAAGATCCTGAATCAAGTTGAGGATGACCATAGTTCTTCGTCATTCCGTGCTACGACACGGAATCTTAGAAATGGTCGCTCAGATACCGGATCGGAGTCCGATATGACAACTGCAATTTGGAACGACATTGAGGTCATTATCGACTCGCCCTTGGCGGCTAAATTTACAAAGGTGTATCGGAAGCTAGAGCCATACTGGGATGCGGAGGCGCGAAAGCGTGTACGGGCAGGGCGCCACCCTTTAAGCTTTGAGTAACTCACCACTATTGATAGTCATGAAGACCATGAACTAACGGTTCGGTATTTAGCAAAAACAGCGAGGCCTACCATTGTATTGGCTGCAAGCGGAATGTGTGCCGGTGGCCGTGTGGTGAATTATCTAAAAGCCCTGATTGAAGACAAACGCACTGATGTATTGTTTGTTGGGTATCAGGCGAAAGGAACGCCTGGGCGTGATATTCATAAATACGGCCCGCGCGGCGGTTGGGTGATGCTAGATGGCCAGCGTTATACCATCAATGCACAAGTGCATGCGCTATCGGGCTACTCTGCGCATGCCGATTAAAAAGACCTACTTAATTTTGTCAAGCGTATGCGCTGCAGACCTTCTCAGGTTCGTATTGTGCATGGTGACGACGACGCCAAAGCGGCACTGAAAGCAAAATTTGAGGCTTTGTTAGGGAATGAGGCGGAAATTCTAATTCCTTAAACATTGGAATCAGAGTAAAAGTACTCTGACCCTAATGTTGCGTTTTTTACCATTTGTAGGAGATATCCTACAAACTTTCAGAGATCTCCTATATTTTCCAACCAGAATATTCTCTAACATCTCTAATCATAGGGATAGCGAAGACAAACGGACTTGTCGCAACTGTCAAGGATGACTACGTGAATGAGCTGGCGTTGCCCGTTCGTCCCTATCTTATACTCTTCTAAGTATTTCTTTTTCCTTTCTTAAGATTTCTTGCCGTTGACCTACTTGTAGCATAGAGCTGTAATTATTGATTGGGCTTTGTTTGAGTCAGAGTATCTTTAATCTGACTCATGTATGGTCGGATTTATACCATGTCTTGCGCTTGTTCTGGGGTGTTCTTAATAAAGCCGCGTTGTTCTAAATAATTCAGTAATATCTCTGTGCATGCATTGATATCATGCTCGTGCGTATTCAAAGTAACTTCAGGCGCTTGCGGTGCTTCGTATGCTGAGTCTATTCCTGTAAAGAATTTGATCTCGCCTGCCCGGGCTTTTTTGTATAAGCCTTTTGGGTCCCGCTCTTCACATACATCTAAAGGCGTGCTGACATGCACTTCAATGAATTCATTATTTTCAAACAATGAGCGCACCATATTTCGATCGCTTCTAAATGGCGAGATGAACGCCGACATCACAATTAAACCGGCATCTGTAAAAAGTTTTGATGCTTCGCCAATTCTACGAATATTTTCGATACGATCTGCATCTGAAAAACTTAGGTCTTTGTTTAAGCCATGGCGTACGTTATCGCCATCCAATAAGAAGGTATGATACCCACGCTGAAAAAGTGCGTTATCAAGCGCGTTAGCCACGGTTGACTTACCAGCACCGCTTAAGCCAGTGAACCATAATAAACAAGGTTTTTGCTTCTTTTGATCGGCACGTCGTTCAGCGCTTACTGCCTGATTGTGCCAAACAATATTGTTGCTCATTCTGCATCCTTACTTTTGATCATTATCATGAATCAAGATTACTCAATTCGATAGCTTTTGTCCTTTGCCGCCCATGTCTTTTGATAAAGTTTGAGGGCTTTATCAACAAATCGATTACTGATCGAAATCTGTGGCCATAGATCATCCCAATGGGGGTTAAGTGTTTCGACCATTTTTTGCAAAGTAGGCTCGTCGGTTGTTCTTAGTTCTTTGCAGCGAGTATTTGCAACCAATCTATCTCTATATTCTTCGTAATAGACTAAATCGTCAATACGTGCAATCGGAAATCCGTCGGCATTGAAGTTATTCGCGCGCGAAAAGCGGATGCTTGTAAATAAGCAGTTTGTCTGTTTTACGGTGAGCGAGTGGGTGTATTTTCGTGCAAGTATATAAACGTAGGTCCGAGCCATTACTTCCTCCGTTTAGGCTTTGGTGAGAGTTGCTTGCGCAAGGCAATTCCATGCAACGGGCCAAAGAATAACCAATCTACAGAGAGTGTACAAACTAGCTTTTACTATGGCTCGCTTTATGACAAACTGGTGCATGTTATTCACAATAAAAATTAGCTTCTGGCGAAAAAATAAATGCCCTCTTGCTCGACAGCTCAGCGCTCGTTGACTATAAAAAGCTATAAATAGGGCGCGAAAGATGCCTCAAGCAGTCATTGGATGTGATCTAGGGATAAGCAGGACGTGCTAAAAAACCTTCTCTTTTTACCTCGTTATCAAAAAAGACTTGTTTCATTGCTCATAGATTCCATCTCGCTACCTGTTGCGATTTGGATGGCGTTCTGTCTTCGTCTCGATACTTTTTATGTTCCAGATTCAGGCGCGAGTGTCTTAGCAATGTGCCTTACCGTTGCATGCAGTTTACTGGCATTCACCAAATTTGGTTTGTATCGCGCGGTCATCCGTTACATGAGCAATCATGCCATGAAAGCCGTCGCCGCTGGAGTGAGCGTTTCTGCTTGTGTACTTGCACTTTCAGCATTTGCCCTACAAGCTGAAATGCCCCGTTCTGTGCCATTAATTTACTGGTGTTTAGCATTGGTGTTTGTGGGTGGTTCGCGCATGACTGCGCGATCATTGGTGCATACGTCGATGGTACGCAGCAAAGAGCGCATTGTGATTTATGGGGCAGGTAAATCTGGCTTACAGCTCAGTTCAGTGTTGTTTCATAGTAAAGCGATGCAGCCAGTTGCATTTATTGATGACGATCAAAATCTTCATGGCACAGATCTAAATGGTATACGGGTGCACAGTCCTGCGGGCTTGCCAAAAGTATTGGCGAAATATGGAGCTACCAAGGTCCTGCTTGCGCTTGGCCACGCACCACGTTCACGTCGAAGTTTAGTGATTCGTTTTCTAGAACAATACCCTGTTGTAGTGCAAACCATTCCGGCGATTAACGATGTGGTGTCTGGAAAAGCGAAAATAGAAGAAGTGCGCGATGTTGATATCGAAGATTTATTAGGTCGTGATGAAGTCTCGCCAGATCGTCAATTGTTAGCTGAGTGCATCAGTAAGAAGACGGTCATGGTCACGGGCGCAGGCGGTTCAATTGGATCAGAGTTATGCCGCCAAATTGTGCGTTTAGCTCCGCTAAAATTGATTCTTGTTGAGTCTTCTGAATATGCCTTGTATGAGATAGAGCGTGAATTAAAACGCTATATGCTCAAAAAAGATCTGAATATTGAATTGCATGCAGTAGTTGGATCTGTTCAAAAGCAACGTCGCATGGCGCAGGTGATGCGTAGTTTTGGCGTTGAAACGGTTTATCATGCGGCAGCATATAAGCATGTGCCTTTGGTTGAGCAGAATGTCATTGAGGGTATTCGCAATAATGTATTTGGTACTTGGCATGCTGCCGAGGCTGCCATTGAAGCCAATGTAGAAACCTTTGTTCTTATTTCGACAGATAAAGCGGTTCGACCAACCAATGTGATGGGTGCATCGAAACGCTTGGCAGAGTTAGTGTTACAAGGTTTATCGAAACGCCAAGCCGGTACGCGTTTTTGTATGGTGCGTTTTGGTAATGTGCTTGGCTCATCTGGTTCTGTCGTTCCCTTGTTCAGAGATCAAATCAAGCAAGGTGGGCCGGTTACTGTGACTCACCCCGATATCACCCGTTACTTCATGACCATCCCAGAAGCAGCGCAACTCGTATTGCAAGCAGGTGCGATGGGCGAGGGTGGTGATGTGTTTTTGCTGGATATGGGGCAGAGCGTCAAGATTAACGATTTGGCCGTTAAGCTTATTCACTTAATGGGACTTGAGTTGAAAGATCAATCAAACCCAGATGGGGATATCGCTATTGAATACTCTGGCTTGCGCCCGGGGGAAAAACTTTATGAAGAGCTTTTGATCGGTAATGAGCCCATGCCTACAGCGCATCCGCGTATTATGCGTGGACGTGAGATATCGCTTGCTTGGGACGATGTGAAGGTGCTTCTTGATCGTATCGATATGCTTTGCAAAGACTTTGATTGTGAGGCAGTGCGTGAGGTCTTGATGATGGCGCCGCTCGATTACAAACCGTCTGATTCATTGAGTGATTTGGTTTGGAATAAAACCTATACGGATATGCCGGGGACCTCTATGCAGGATCGTATGCGTGATTTGCAGATGCCTGCGAATGAAGTGGATACCAATTCGAATATTTCTAATGGGTAGATCATTGTAGAGATCCTGAATGTGCACTCACGTCATTCATCGCTGCAGGATGACGCTGATATTGAATATTGGGGTCAGAGTACTTTTACTCTGACCCCAGCTATTTTCTATTCCTAATGTATTTCGCTACCAACGATATTTGTTAAAGTTCTCTGGATTTGCCCAAAAGCGCGAATTATTCCATTCACGCTTTTTGTTGTAGCTGGCAATGTCATAGCTATAGAGCATCAGCCCGCTTTCATCCTGTTCTTCTCGTTTAAATCCTAAACTGAGCATGTCGCTAAAAGATAGTGTCGACGCTTCATTGCAGAGAATGAGCATCTTGGCATTTAGGTGGTTTCTCAACACGCCAATGACTTCAATCATCTTGGCGTGTTCGAGTTGATTCAAGTTTTCGCCAAGAACGACCAAATCAACATTTTTCACGTCATCTGAGTTTAACTGTAAATCAAGCATTTTTGATGCAGGTAAAGCTTGTATGACGCATTGTGCTTTGGCGTCTTTCAGAATTTCCTCTATCTGAGATGAAGCGACCAAAACATGGCTAGGTTTGATCTCTTCGATAATATGCATCATGCAAGAAAGAGCGTTATTCGTAGTCATGCGTCTATCTAATCTTTGTGGTTGATTTTGGCTTGTACGAGTGAGCCGAGCAAGGCGATGGCTTCTTCTCGCGCTGGTGTCCAAGCTTTTGAATAGCATAGCCGTATCGAGCTTTTAAACTTATTCGCGTTCGATGAAAAAATCTCTCCAGGGGCAACGATAATACCGTGATCTTTGGCTTCGAAATACAGCTCTGTGGCATTTAAGCCTGCGGGCAATTGAAGCCACGCGACATAACCACCTTGAGGAGAGGATAAGCGTACATCACTTGGGAAATGCTCACTAATCAGCTTGAAGAAGTGGTCGCGTCGACCGCGGTACGTATCGCGCGCAAGGCGAAGATGTCGATCGAAACTAGAGCGGTTAAGTACCTCAGCAACCGCCATTTGAGGTAAGCAGAATTGGTTTGATGCGCTCAGAAATCGCTGATATTCGACCTCTTGCATATATCGCCCCGGCATAATCCAGCCTAAACCTAATTGTGGTTCGAGCATTTTTGAGGCGGATGAACATAGCAGCACACGATCTTGTGTGTCATAGCTTTTTACTGCGCGCGGGCGTTGATGCGTGTAGCCAAGCTCACCATATATATCGTCTTCAATAAATGAAATTTGATATTGGTTGATCAGCTCGACGAGGGCTTTCTTGGCCGTTTCAGGCATCTGCGCGCCGAGCGGATTATTGAAGTTCGGTACGCCAAGTACGGTTTTGATAGGCCATTGTTCCAGTGCTAACTGAAGTGCATCAATGCTCATCCCTGTTTTCGGGTCAGAAGGGATCTCAATGACCTTTAAGCTAAGCGATTCGACCAATTGCAGTAGGCCGTAATAACAAGGGCTTTCCACTGCGACAATATCGCCTGGCTTGCACAGCGCTTTGAGGCATAAACCAATCGCGCCCTGACACCCAGAGGCGATAATAATATCGTCTGCGGTAACCGATACATGCCCGTCTGCTGCGCGTTGCGCCAGCATGCGACGAAGCTGTTCATCTCCTTTGTGGGTGCAATAACCTTGACCTAAAAAGGGTGTACTGCGCACAAGCTGCCCAAAGCTCTTTTTGAGTTGTTGAATAATAGGGAAGTCCGCCGCAGGTGATGCAGCGCCAAAGCTTATTGCGCCTGCCATTGAGGATGTTTGCATTACGTCCATTACAAGCTGTGATGTGCTGACTAGCTTTGGTGTTACGGAGCCATGCTTGAGTTGAGGTGCCTCAAAAGATTGCTTTAAGGGTGTTTTGACGTAATAACCTGACTTAGGCCTCACCTCTATTAAATCTCTATCTTCGAGCAAGTTATAGCTCATTAATACCGTTGAGACACTCACACTTTGCTGTTGCGCGAGCTTACGCACTGACGGGAGCTTTTCGCCATTTGTATAGATGCCTTGACGAATCTGGTCATCAAGGTTGTCGGCTAGGCGCTGATAAATAGGATTGCTCATAACAGTTTCTATTTTTTATGGATATTCATAACAGATTGGCTCAGTTTAAAGGAAACAGATTCCGTTTTTCAACCAACTGTTATGGTTAAAGGTTTTATTTTTGAATCTGTTTGGTTTTTACTTAAAGGACTAATCTAACTCCCATGCTGTTGTACTTGTCTCATGCACTTATCCCATTCACTTATTAATGAGAGGCGATTGCAGCAACAATTGTTCAGCAATGGTTTATCAGCGAATTACATATAGAGGAGTTAGATCATGCGATTATTCGTGAACGGATACCCAATATTATCAGCATTTGAGCGTGTAGTTTCTGCTCGATGTGTCGTTCGTATTTTCAAATTGGCTAAGCTTAGGCTGCAAAATAAGCGACTATTAGAAATAGTCAGTTTGTATGTGCAGCGCGCCCAGCAACGTAGGCAATTAGCGCAACTCGATCAACGGGCATTGTCAGATATTGGACTATCTCGCGCGGATGTACTTAATGAAGCAAACAAGCCATTCTGGAAAGAATAGGGTTGGGCTTTGCGATCATTCGCTTATCAACGAAAACAACGCTACATTTAAGCTCTACTTCAAAGCTGCAACGCATTGAGTAGCTAAAAGTAGTTAAAAGCAGCTAAAAGTAGTCATGTCAGTTATTTCATTGATAAAAAGGAGCGATATGAATATCGAGACCATGTTTTCAGAATGTTGGGCGGCATATAGCAAGTTAAATCCGAAGGTTCTTGAGATGCGAACTTTGCTTGCGCAGCATTCTTCTGGTCTGTTGAATGATCATATTGCGCTGCGAACCCTCAAGCATTCCAAGTTTGGTTTAGGCCAACTTTGTGGTCCCTTTGAGGAGATCGGCTATGAGGTGAAAGAACGCTATCATTTCAAAGAAAAGAAACTGGATGCGCTGCATTTAGAGCATTCAAACATCGCCGATGCACCAAAGGTATTCATTAGTGAGTTGTTGCTCGAACAGTGCTCGACAGAATTGCAGGATCTTATCTCTCGAGAATTAGTAGACCGTTATCAGCCAATATCGGATGCTTTGTTACCCGTGTCGGGTGCGTCTTGGGGCCAACCTTCGTACTCGGTGTATCAGACTCTTTTACAAGAATCAGAATATGCGGCGTGGTTTTATGTCTTTGGCTTTGTGCCAAACCATTTTACGGTCAAAGTTAACTCTCTAAGTGATGTAGATAACTTGAATGATATTCACGTGTTAAATGCGTTTTTAGAAGATCACGGTTATCAATTGAATAGCGCGGGTGGAAAAGTAAAAGGAAGCCCAGAGATTTATTTGGAACAGTCATCCACTTTGGCCGACAAAGTATCTATTCAATTCCAAGAGGGGAAGTACGGCATTCCGAGTGTCTTTTATGAGTTTGCGAAACGCTACCCTTTACCTTCGGGCGAAGAGTTTTCGGGTTTTGTAGAGGGCAATGCGAATAAAATTTTTGAAAGTACGAACGTTAGAAACAACTAAGTTCTAGTGATTGTTTAACAGATTTTTCTTATTATGAATCGATGCGATGCTTGTCGTCTTGAAAGATAACATAACGGTTTTTACCCGCTTCTTTCGCTGCGTACATGGCGGTGTCCGCGTCGCTGATTAACACATCAGGCGATGGAATCAAGGCGCTATGTACCGCGACGCCTATACTGGCCGAACAATGAATTTGCGGTTCTAGTACGATGCTAGAGAGCTGTTCAA
>NZ_LWGF01000539.1:0-336 GCF_001635355.1 Oleiphilus sp. HI0125 | reverse complement strand
TGCTATGAAGCTGGCTCTTCAGAGATCACATTCGGCAGGACCTGGAATCAAGCACAATTCGAATCGGCATATTATGAGCATTTTAAAACGCACATCATTCCAGAGTTTTTGAGCGAGTACTTTTCATCATGAGCGAACAAAGAATTCTCTTACTCTCAGTATTTGCATCAACATTCTTTGCCGTTTTTGGATTGGTATTAGGCATCGTCAGCGGCTCTGGCATGATCCTATTTGATGCCGTTTATTTAGCGATGAATATCGGCTTAACCGTTCTGTCTATGCACATCATCAAAGTGGTTGAAGCAGGACAATCACCAAGATTCCCTTATGGCAAAT
>NZ_LWGF01000538.1:0-284 GCF_001635355.1 Oleiphilus sp. HI0125 | reverse complement strand
ACCACGAACGAATCATTTCAGGTGACGACAAACCAATACGAATCGAATCAAATTCTTGAGAGTCGTTTTGGTTTTTCAACAAATTTAATAAATCTTTCATCGCTTGCTCCGGTAGGAGTTATTGTTTGCGGGCTTCATATTTGAATCAGCCCGCGACGCTAATCATTGGGTTATCGACTGACTACTCAGATTCCAACTCGATATCTATACCCAATGAGCGAATTTCTTTGACCAATACGTTGAAGGACTCTGGCATGCCAGGCTCCATACGATGATCGCCATCA
>NZ_LWGF01000537.1:0-557 GCF_001635355.1 Oleiphilus sp. HI0125 | reverse complement strand
CTAGCATCTATTTTGCCGGCGCCGAAATAAAACGCATCACCGTTGCCGTTGTTAAGGCCTTCGTTACTGGTGAGTTTTCCGTCTCTAAGTAGGATGTCGAAATCTGCAGGGCTTAGCTCAGGGTAAGCTGATTTCATGAGTGCAGCGACACCTGCTACATGTGGTGCTGCCATAGACGTGCCTTGTGAGTATTCATAACCAGAGCTGAGAATACCTGTATCAAAATCTTCATCGACAAACGTGCTTAATATCTTTGTGTTATTGCTCGTGCTGTCAGAATCGGAAGCTCCGCCAGGGGCGACTAGGTCTAACGTCGGTCCAAAGTTAGAATAGGATGCGAGCTTGTATTCTTGAGTAAAAGGATCGAATGGCTCGAGAGCTCCAACAGAGACGACGCCGTCATAGGATGCTGGGTACTCTGGTGTAATAACGCCCTCATTTCTTTCTGTCGAGTAGTTATATTCACCATTACCTGCAGCAGCAATAATGATCACTCCTGCATTTCGTGCATAGTTGATATTGTCTTGAAATACTTGTGAGTATGGAGCACCGCCTAT
>NZ_LWGF01000536.1:0-267 GCF_001635355.1 Oleiphilus sp. HI0125 | reverse complement strand
TGAAAGAAGAAGAGTCTGAGTTTGCTGATGGCTGGCGCTTACGCAGTCTTGTTAAGAAGTACTCGGATCATATTTCTTTCCCGGTCATTATGAAGTCTGAGCCAATGCCAGCGGCAGAAGGCGAAGAGCAGAAAGAACCTGAAGACGAGGCAATTAACGAAGCGACGGCACTATGGACATTGTCAAAATCAGAAATCTCTGAAGATGATTACAAGTCTTTCTATAAGCATATCTCGCATGACTTCCAGGATCCGCTAACATGGGCCC
>NZ_LWGF01000535.1:0-648 GCF_001635355.1 Oleiphilus sp. HI0125 | reverse complement strand
CAATGATTACGCAAGTAATGCTGCTCACAGCATTTTTATTGTCTCCGGTTTTGTTTTTCTTGAGCGCACTATCACCGTTGTTATTTGAATCCTTTCTTCCAGAAAAATGGCATGGCTCAGCCGTTTATTTCCAGCTAATGTGTTTAGCCGGTTTATTTAACCCAATAGCTTCGATAAATCTCAATGTACTAAGGGTGAAAGGTTACTCAAACATTGTCTTCTATATAGGTGTTGTTAAAAAGGCCTTGGCAATAGCGGTTTTTATTTGCACTCTCCCGTATGGTATTACTGAAGTGATCGTTGGCCAAATTGCCGTTTCGATAATAGGTTACGTGCCAAACGCATACTATTCTACGAAACTACTTAATTATTCTATTCCCACACAGCTCTCTGATTTTTTGCCGAGCTTTGTCCTGTCTGGCGTAATCGCTTCTATGATCTTTTGGTTGCAATATGTTTTGGATTGGCGACCTATATATGAGCTTGCGAGCCTTGGCTTGATCGCTGCAATGCTATATCTTGCTGTTGCCTCGTTACTAAACCTCAAGCCGTATCAATTTGCCTTCCACTTTTTTAATAGAAGATTTAATAATTTGCGCTTTATACCTTAAACCGAAGACCTTACTTGTTAGTTTGCAAGTATTCAAG
>NZ_LWGF01000534.1:0-263 GCF_001635355.1 Oleiphilus sp. HI0125 | reverse complement strand
CATTTACCCCTGCTTTTGCTGAGCGCTTGGATGGATTAAGCCAAGTGAAAGTAAAGCAAGCTGTGGATGGCGATAATCTAGAAGCGGGTACAGCTTATTTGGCGCCAGGGGGCAAGCAAATGATTGTTGGTCAAAGAGCAGGTCGTAAGGTTATATCTGTGCTTGATGGCGATGAGAGGCTGACGTACAAACCATCAGTTGATTTGAGCTTTGGTTCAGTGGCGAAGACATTTCCTGGTAAAGCTTTAGGGATTGTTCTGACA
>NZ_LWGF01000533.1:0-849 GCF_001635355.1 Oleiphilus sp. HI0125 | reverse complement strand
TTTGGGACCGACCATTTCTCAGTTAGGGTTTCAGGTTGGCGCTGAAGTAAAGGATCAGTTCGTATCGATTGATGCTGACTTTGATGCTGCGTTTTTGCCAGAGAACGAGAGCGACAAACTCATGTGTAATTTGTATGCGATTGCTCGAATGATCTTACGAAAGGCAGGCGTTAGCAAAGTCTACGGTGGAGGATTTTGTACCTTTGCTCAGTCCGAGCGTTTTTATTCTTTTCGTCGAGATGGGCATGTATCGGGGAGAATGGCCTCCCTCATTTACTTGTCATAAGCCAACAGGCTTAATCAAGTCTTAGATGATCAAAATACAGTGAGAATCCTTGCTCCGGTTTTGCGGAGAAAAGTGCAAGGCTCTGAATGTGTTTCATATCCATTGCTCTGCCTTGTGGCGCTTCACTTATTTCGGAAAGTGGAATCGATATTTTGTTCACGCCTTTTTGTATTTCGAAGCTGCGATTGAAGCGATCAACATACTCATGGTTATGTGTTTTGTCGTGTATTCGGAGTGTTAGTTTCTGTGGTGTGTCTGATTTCGAAAAAATATCAATGCGGAATTGATTGAAGTCAGACCAGTCGTCGTGAATATGCGGCACGCTAAACCCAGGGTATGTCGTGGTGGCAAAGTCCACTTTGAGCGTGGTGCTCGGGTTGTCCCAACCCTTTGGCTTGCTTACTAAGCTTAAGCTTGCTTTATCTCCTGGTCTGTAAAGGCGCATTTGCCACGCGTGCTCGAAATTGAGTAATGACGGAAGCTCTGCTTGACGTTGATACAGTGTGTAGGCGCCATGAGCTGGGACAAACATTGCACTAAAGAGTAAAAACAGCGCGAAGAAT
>NZ_LWGF01000532.1:0-538 GCF_001635355.1 Oleiphilus sp. HI0125 | reverse complement strand
TCCTTACCGATCACCGTAACGTTATTGTTAATCAACTCATCCATTAGCTTTGGATCTTCGACCATTGGTNGAACGGTTGAATAACGACGGTTGTCTGAAGTTTCGACTTCAAAACGCAATCCATCAATTTCAACTTGGCGGACCTGCCCACTCTGAACAAGCTCAATAAACTGTGAATAGTTCATTGCTTGCGTTTTTTGCTGTGCACTGAAGTTGTTAAACACCGTCAGCAACACAGCTGCGATCACCAACCAAAGTACCAGATTCTTGACCATATCGTTCAAGAGAAACCCCTCTCAATTACAAAGTGATGTGTGTATTACGACTTAAAATATACAAGTAGATTCTTAAATTAGCTATTTAACGATCTTATATAATTTTTAAGCTTTCCAAGCTCTAGCCCTTAAAACCAATACCTATTTGGTACACCTCACGCGAACGTGCACGCGAAGCATCAGGCTTACGGGAATAGACCTTAGTAAACATTGTGCGCATTTGCTTAAGAAGTTCATCAAAACCTTCTCCTTGAAAAACCTTC
>NZ_LWGF01000531.1:0-299 GCF_001635355.1 Oleiphilus sp. HI0125 | reverse complement strand
CAAGATCAAAATCGAGCTTTTCTTCTGCAGCAAGACTCCTGAAAAATGCCATGCTAATAGGGTCTGTCATGCCATCTTGTGCCGTGGTCACCCCAAAAGACAAATAGTGCTCCTGTGCCTTTGGGAATAACTCAGCTTTCTTGCCTTGAAACTCTTCAATAGCCTTGCCTGCAAAATAGTACATTGATATTTCTTGAACGAGGCCAGTCGGCGTTTTGCCATCGTCGAAGCAAATAATTCTTCCACCAATCGGATCTCTCGTATTCTCATCGATACCACCTTGTGCCAATGCCATAGAA
>NZ_LWGF01000530.1:0-596 GCF_001635355.1 Oleiphilus sp. HI0125 | reverse complement strand
ATACACAGCGAGAAATAGTGTCTATTCTTATGTGAGAACGAAAACAATACGGTACGACCCAAGTGACAGCACAAACTTTTCAAGCTCCCCATCGAGTACTTATGGGCCCAGGCCCGTCAGACGTTTCACCACGTGTTCTTAAAGCACTTGGTCAACCAACTATCGGACATTTAGACCCAGCATTCGTTGGCTTAATGGATGAGATCAAAGATCTACTTCAATACGTTTTCATGACTGAAAACCGTTTGACGATTCCAGTTTCTGCTCCAGGTTCTGCAGGCATGGAAACATGCTTGATGAACATGGTAGACCCTAATGATCACGTATTAGTGTGCATCAATGGTGTCTTCGGTGGTCGTATGACTGAGGTTGCTAAACGTGCCGGCGCTAAAGTGACCACGCTCGAGTTCGATTGGGGCACAGAAGTTGATCCAGCCAAAGTAGAAGAAGCACTTGCCGCAGATGATAGTATTTCGATGCTTGCGTTTGTTCATGCTGAAACATCAACAGGCGTTCGCTCAGACGCTAAAACCTTATGCGAAATCGCACGTAAGCATGACTGCTTAACGATTGTTGATGCCGTGACCTCATTGGCA
>NZ_LWGF01000529.1:0-405 GCF_001635355.1 Oleiphilus sp. HI0125 | reverse complement strand
TTAAAGCAGCATCCTGATAAGGCACATGCGGTTTTTATTCCGTGCGGTGGCGGCGGCTTAATCGCAGGCATGGCAGCGTATATCAAGTACCTTCGCCCTGATATCAAAGTGATTGGCGTTGAGCCCGAAGATGCGGCATGTTTGCAAGCGGCAATGAAGTCGGGCAAGCGTGTCGTGTTAGATCAAGTTGGCATTTTTGCCGATGGTGTCGCGGTTCGACAAATAGGCAAGCTTCCTTGGGATGTCTGTAAAGATCATGTTGATGATGTGATTACGGTGACGACCGACGAAATATGTGCAGCGATTAAAGATATTTTTGATGACACGCGTGGCATTGCGGAACCGGCTGGTGCAATTGGTGTCGCTGGGTTGAAAAAGTATGTAGAGCAGACCAATGTTGAGGGC
>NZ_LWGF01000528.1:0-376 GCF_001635355.1 Oleiphilus sp. HI0125 | reverse complement strand
CAAAGCGATGCATAAAACGCTCGCCGTTTGGCAAGAGCAAGTGACCGCCTTCACCTCGCACGGCTTCGGTGATCAAAAATGTCTTCGCTTGTGGGTGGTATAGGCATGTCGGGTGGAATTGATTGAACTCCATGTTGGCTACGCGACAACCACTTCGCCACGCCATCGCAATACCATCACCGCTCGCGCCATCTGGATTACTGGTGTACAGGTATGCTTTCGAAGCGCCGCCAGTTGCAATGATGACAAATCGAGCTCGGAACAGTTCAACTTCACCATTCTCTCGATTAAGAACGTAAGCACCGACACATCGATTGCCGGGTAGAAAGAGCTTTTTATGTGTAATCAGATCGATCGCAACGCGATTGGTAAATAC
>NZ_LWGF01000527.1:0-351 GCF_001635355.1 Oleiphilus sp. HI0125 | reverse complement strand
TGCGCGCGGTAAAAGAAGAAAACGTTGTTGCTGGCTTATGCTGATAGACCAGTGTCGTACAGCCAAGTGCAGATAGAATCCCACGAGCTTCATCTGAAACATTGTTAGCGTGCTCGGTTTTAGGTTTGAGCGCGAAGCGTTCAACATAGGAATCGCGAATTGCGGTGTGAAGATCTAAGTGTTGGCTGAGGCCATAATCTTCAGCGAATTCAGAGACATATCTCTCTAGTAGTTTTGCTCTTCTAGCATCAATGCTCCCACAAAAATTATCTTCATTGTGAACTCCCATAAACAGCCGATTCATATTGAACTCGATAAAGCGGCTTGCTTTGCGCATTGCTTTGGGGTGCC
>NZ_LWGF01000526.1:0-366 GCF_001635355.1 Oleiphilus sp. HI0125 | reverse complement strand
CTACTTCGAGTTCGTCGCTCTGTGTCTTGCTTGCCTGAGCTTCGACGTCATCTTCCCAAGCCTTGAAATCAGCATATGGTTCTTTGCCTTCAAAGCTACGACGCTTGTTTTCTAGGTCGAGTTGCTCTTTTTCAGCTGTCTTGATTTCTTTTTGGCGAACTTCTTTATTGAGAGATACGCGATCTTTTGTGCGTTGCTTATCGAGCAATGCAATCTCTTCAAGTAAGACTTGGTATTCTTCGTTTTTCGCAAAGCGCTCTTCATGGCGTTGATTCAATACTGTTTCAACACCGTCGTTGCTAGCGAGTTGTTTAAAATCGGCCGCTGCAATAGCATCCCAAGGAAGAGCGTTTTCAAGAGAATTTT
>NZ_LWGF01000525.1:0-10698 GCF_001635355.1 Oleiphilus sp. HI0125 | reverse complement strand
AAGCGCGTTTTCATGATGGGCACCCTATCGATGCTGAAGACGTGGTTTATTCTTTCTACACACTCATTGAGAAAGGCCACCCACGCTACCAACAAAGCTTATTAGATGTAGATAGCGTGGCAGCGATCGACACCGACACCGTACGTTTCACTTTAAAAAGCGGCGCAGCCAAACAAGCAATTTTCAGAACAGGCGAGCTCCCTGTATTGCCAAAGCACTTTTGGGAAAGCAAAGATTTTGAGACCTCATCAGAAGTTACTCCCCTGCTGAGCGGCCCTTATAAAATAGGAAAGGTCGATATCGGATCAAGCATTACCTTAGAGCGCGTACCAGACTTTTGGGGTAAGGACTTAAACGTTTACCAAGGCCGGTTTAACTTCGATCAAGTGCGCTTTGATTTTTACCGTGATCAATCCATCGCATTCGAAGCATTTAAGTCAGACGAGTTTGATATCTTCTATGACTACACAGCAAAAAACTGGGCACAGGGGTATGACTTCCCTGCTCTCAATAGCGGCAAAGTCATCAAAGAAGCCATCCCGCACTCTATTCCTTCAGGAACACAAGGCTTCTTTTTTAACACGCGTCGTGATTTATTCTCTGATAGACGCGTGCGCCTAGCGCTTTCACACCTGTTTGATTTCGAATGGACCAACGCAGCCCTTTTCCATAATGCCTACACGCGCAATCTGAGCTACTTCCCGAACTCTCGATATGCAAGTTCAGGACTTCCTTCTGAAGCAGAACTTGCCTTACTTGAGCCATTTAAAACCCAACTTCCAGCGAGCGTATTTAATAAGGAATTTGGCTTCGAGCAAAGCAAAGGCGACGGCAATATACGCAAGAAGATGCGTGCAGCAATGGATCTACTGAAAGAAGCAGGCTGGAAATTAGATGGTAAGCAACTGATTCATACCGAAACAGGTAAGCCCTTCGAATTTGAATTCATTTATCGTCAAGCAGGACTAAAACGTATCATTCTGCCCTTCATTAAGAACCTCGAGCGTGTTGGCATTAAAGCTAACCCACGCCTAGTTGAAAGCGCGCAGTACAAAGCCAGACTCGATAATTTCGATTTCGACATGATGACCTTTGTGCTTAGCCAAGGTAATGCACCAAGCTACGAACAACGCGACTACTACCATAGCGATCTGGTCGATGTAGAAGGCAGCTTTAACTACGCAGGCATTAATAACCCAGCAATCGACGCGCTAATCGCTCAACTTCTCCAAGTAACTTCCGAACGAGAAGTTATTACCATCATGCATGCTCTAGATCGCGTATTGCTCAATGAGCATTACATCGTGCCTAACTGGCATATTGGAGTACACCGCGTTGCATATTGGGACCGATTTGAGCGTTTACCCGAACCACTCCCCTACAAATTAGGCGTTGAAAATTGGTGGGCAAAATAAGGGGTAGAACATTGTCTACCCCTCCTTTGTTTTACTCGTAGTCTGAAGCATAAGTATCTTCATAAGAGTGTGAATAGAACTCGAACAAGTTACCGAAGGGATCTTCCAAGTAAACCATCTGCGCTTGTTTTAGCTCGTCTTCAGGGTGGTAACGCATAATATCCATACGCACCTTTCCACCGTATTCTTCTACGCGTTTAATCGCTGTATCAAACTGCTCTTTTGGCAGCTGAAGGCAGAAGTGAAAAATGCCAAGACGAGAGAAATCCACGTTATGACGCTCCTCGCGATCAACCATCTCAAACAACTCAACACCAATACCATCATTTGTAACAAGATGAGCAATATTGAAGCCTTTAAATCCTTCCCCAAATACCGCAATACACATACGACCAATCGCAGACTCTCGCTCTTCGATGACCTTCGTATTGTTCATAACCACTCTAAGACCTAGCGCTCTGGTGTAAAACTCAACCGCTTGATCCATATCGCCAACCATAATCCCAACATGATTCATTTTCATCACTGAATCCTAACTCTCTCTGACCCGTTTAATGTAGTTAATAAGAGAATGATAGAAAGAATGATTGATTAGATAAAATTATCAATTATTATCAGATTAATAATATAAATTTATTTACTTAAATATGCTGAATCCGACCTGGCTAAAAACCTTTATAACGCTCGTTGATACGGGGCACTTTACACAAACCGCCGAAAAACTGTTTATGACACAACCCGGCGTAAGCCAGCACGTCAATAAACTAGAAGAAGCTTGCGGTCATGATTTAATCAAACGAAACAACAAGTCATTCGCAATAACGGAACAGGGTCGATTAGTCTATCGCTTCGCGAAACAACGCATGAGCGATGAAAGGTCTCTCTTTGAGCAATTGAACTTTGATGACCCCGACTCAGGCAAATGCTCCTTGGCTTGTTCAGGTTCACTGGCTTTGCTTCTATATCCACAGCTCTTAACGCTTCAACAGCAACAGCCGAATATTCATCTAAATCTCACAGCGGCTCCAAACCACCTAATATTGAGCGACATTAAGAACGAGCATGTCGATCAGGGAATCGTGACAGACATCCCTAACGAAAGTTTTTTTGAATTCGAAAAGCTAGGCCAAGAGGAGCTGTGCTTGGTACTCCCCAAAAAAACAAACATCAAGCAAAGCTGGAAGCAACTGCTCTTAGACTCCGGACTAATATCTCACCCAGATGCAGAACATTATTTGTCGCTGTATTTTCGAAAATGTGAAGAGCCAGAACTAAAGCAATTGGACATCGCTAAAATCCCCGTCGTCGGATCAATCAACCAAATCAGCCAAATCCTAGAACCCTTAACTCGCGGTATTGGCTTCACAGTGCTGCCTAAAAGCGCCATCGACAGTTTTCATAGCCCAGAATTACTGCAAGTTTTAAAGCCGAAACAAGCCGTGAAGGAAAACCTATATTTGATTAGAAAGAAAAATAGAGAGTTACCTAAAAGATATGATGCGCTGAATGCAATCATAAAGAATATGTGGGGTTAGCGTTTAGGTGTTGAGGTTTTCTGATCGCACTCTATGCAATTTGTTGAGCCAACATCAGTCACTAAAATTTTTCTGAGATAGCACTGGGCTAATTCTTCTTTTCCTGTCGGTGGCGACCGACAGCGCCTTGATACCTTTGTTTCGCCAAAGGTCTTAAGATGGCACATGCCAGCCTCTTTTGCTTCGCAATTCACCTTCATCTGAAGGCGACCCGGATCGCTTACGCGCTCGACGGGATTGTCCCTTCGTTCGACTTTTGAGAATGAGGTAATACGCAGTGTTTACTATCAAGTCACTTCCGCGCAGGCAGCACAAAAGCGCTTTAGTGCGTTGAACGACCAACGGTCGACCCGAAGGGTAAGCGAAGCACATCATCTATTGTTTAAAGTGCAATGCACGGAGTTAGACATTAGCCGACCTTGGCACTGATCTGTACCCAATACCCGCTTCAAGAGAAAAGCCGACGAAGTTATTGAATCGTCGAATAACGGAGATTTTGTGACAGTTTTATGAAAGGGTCCGCTTTTTCCTACTCATGCACATCTTCGCTGCATCCTTAAAACGTTGATTTAACTAGAAAAGCTCGGATATGCGCGTAAGCCAAAAAAGAAAAATACGAACAAATGTTCCGCATTTTCCAATGACGGGTATCGCATCAAGTATCGTAAATAACTGATATGATTGCGGAAACTGAAATAAATAAAATCACAGATAAAGTGTTTAGCGGACCGGAGGGTTCGTTAAACACACTGTTATGTTTTTAAGGGAATAATCGAATGAGTGAATGTGAACACCCTCTAAACTCATTTCAAAATGCAGTAGTGTCAAAGACAGTTAAAATTACTTGTCCTTCTTGCAATCAATCACTGTATCGCGAGCACCATTTAGCGGGCGCATTCTTTGGTCAAATACTTCCAATTTGGTTAATCGCTTTGGGGTGTATGCTGTTTATTTCGTTCGCTCATTTTTTAGCAGCAACTATTTTCGTCGTCACGGCAGTTGTTGGTTCTTATATCTGGGACACAAAGCGCAATTCCCTAAAGGTTTATTCTGCAAAGCAAAGGGCTGCCGATAAGTCTAAAGACAAAAAAACGTTATTGTATATATGTGGCTTTTTTGCAGTATCTGTAGTCATATATTTAACCGACAAATAAACATAACAAGGCGCTCAAGCAAGGACGCATGCTAATCGCATACGCCGCTTAGCTTGGCGTTAGCTGTCATAAAAATTATGCTTCAACTCTTCAGAACTAAACGAAACGCGCAATTCTCACTAGCTGTTGTGTTGCTAATGTGGGCGTATTTTATAATTTCCTCTGGCGCGGCTCCTGATCCACGATACGATGACGGAGTACTGAATTTAAACGAAATGTATTGGTATGAGATCATTCTGTTTGTACCAGGGTTCGTTCTAAATTTTGCGTTTATTTTTTCTGCATGGTTCCATGCGTGGAAGCATGAACAAAAAAAACTCTTAGCGGGAACTTTTCTTATTTGGCCGCTAAGTTTTTATTACGTTTTCAAGTATGTGGTTGAGGATAGCAATGGCAGCTAACAAGTTTAGCCTGCATCTCCCAAAGAAACCTTGGGCTGGACTCGCTATCGCTCGCCGCAGCTAAAGGCGTTATATGCAAAAAGGATTAGCGTGAATTTAAAATCAGTCTTAATAGCTACCTTCGTTTCATTAGGTATTTATTTCATATTTAAAACTATCTCATTGTCGTTTATGCCGGCCTATGAGTTGTTTTCCACTGATCTAGATGCAGCATCTACGGCGCTTTCGTTGGTCAAACTATTTAAGTATTTGGGTGTCTTTTTGGCATGTTATATCGCAATAGGTCTGGCTAATCGTGCTAATGCAGTTCATTGGCAGTATGCTGTTTATTCAATTTTTATTGCATTACCTATTGTTGCCTTGGCGGTGTTCCCAGATATTGAGCGCACAACGTTCCCAGATTTAAACGACGTAATTAATGATGTTCCTAGGCTTATTTATTATTGCTTAGCAGCATTCGTCGGTTTGTTTTTGGGTATTAGGTTTAACCAATTAAAAAGCATATAACCAGGCGCTCAAGCAAGGACGCGCATAAATGCGCGCCGCTTAGCTTGGCGTTATGCGTACTAAGAATGAGAAGCAGACCTTAGCTGTGGATTGATAAAACATACTTTTCACATAATTTCAGGGTTCTCCTATTAAAGAAAACTGTTGGGGCAATTAAGGTTTTTAAGCATTGCTATATAAAATGCTCTAATGTCGAGTTTAAAAAACAAGGATTTGCACGCGTTTTTTTATGACCATAACAAAAACAAATTTGCTTGATCGATATCATACGTTGAAATTCAATGCTCTTCTGTTTTTCAGGTATATCAAGTGGCCGCTCGTCTCTTTTATAGCACTCTTAATTGCATTTGAGGTTATGGGCAGGTGTGTAAGTATTGCTTATCAATATGCATCAGCAGATATAGATTCAGAAACAATCGGCAAGATAGTTAGCTCTGGGTCATACTCTGGAGGCTCAGCAGGGGGTACGAAACGGCACAATATTTTGTACGAATATAAAGTGGATGGGGTTACCTATACATCAAGAATTATTGATTATGAGTACACGACTATCGATGCGTCTTCCAAGATAAAGCAATACTACGTCGGTAGAAATGTAAGAGTGCTGTACGATTCATCCAGACCTGCGTTGTCAGTTTTAGAAATCACGCCCTTAAGCGCGAGTGTAATTATTAGGTTACTGATAGCCTTGTTAGTTCCATTTATTGTGGTGATTTGGCAGATTGATTGGAAAGCAAGAGCAAAAAGAAAAAGGTGATAGATCTTTTTAGTCTACAAATATTCTATTTTCTCTTTTTGCATAGCAGCCGATAAATTTCCTTACAGAAAAATGTCTGCTTCTTTGTAAGAGCACGCCTTAACTGCCCACTCTAAACACAACCCTTGAACGACTCCCTTCTGTCTAAAATCACCCTCTACTGCTACTCCATCGAAGACGCTCTAAACATATCGATATGTGGTATGCCATCTTCATCGTACTCATCCGACACATTTTCATATCCCAATGAGCGATAGAATTTATTGAGATAAAGTTGAGCTCCGATTCGGTTTCCTTGACCCGGGTATAAACGCTCACTTTCTGCGATAGAGCGTTGCATGAGCTCGACGCCACAACCATCTTTTCTATGACTTTGCGCGACCACAACACGGCCAACCGAAGGCTCTTTATATTTCAAACTTGGAGGAACAAGGCGTGTACATGCCACGACGTCACCGCCCTGCTCTTTTGCAAAAACATGCACCGAGGATTGGTCAAGATCATCAATATCAGGGTAGATACAATCTTGCTCGATTATGAATACGTCTTGTCTAAGTCTTAGAATGCCCAAAAGCTCTTCAACACTTAATTCGGCAAACTGTTTTACATACCACTGTAACACTGTATTGATACCTTTTGACAATAGAACAGGAAAAGAAAAAGTTTATAAGCATTAGGTTATGGAATAATATCTGCTTACGAAACAATTAAAACAAATAGCGCCAATATTTTAACGATAATCATAAGCGGCGTAGAATTTAATAAGTATGTAACGTGGCTCTGGTTAATTAAAATCAAATCCGTGTGCTCAGTATCTCGACAAGAACAATATGAATTTAAAGTCGTTCCTTAAAAAGCAACTGGTTTCTCAAGAACTGGATGAAAAGCTAGATCGCATTGAAAAGCCTGTTGGCTCCTTGGGCTATGATCCATGGGGGTTTAACACCGATACGAACAAAATCGTATTCTCATTGTTTAGCAACATTTACGACAAATATTTTCGTGTTGAAACAAGTGGTCTTGAACACATACCTAATGATGGCCCTGTTTTAATTATCGCCAACCATAGCGGACAGCTCCCTATTGATGGCACCTTAATTGGTTATGCCGTTGCGAATCGCGATCATGCACCGCGCTATCCTCGTGCAATGATTGAGCGCTTCTTTCCCACTGTGCCCTATATTGGAAACATTCTTAATCAATTGGGCGCAGTACTGGGTGACCCTACAAACTGCGCAAAAATGCTCGAAAATGGCGAAGCCGTTATTGTGTTCCCAGAGGGTATTCGTGGCTCAGGAAAGATGTACAAAGACCGATACCAACTGCAGCGTTTTGGCAATGGTTTTGTGCGTCTAGCGATGGAACATAACACGCCGATCGTACCAGTGGGTGTCGTGGGGTGTGAAGAAACGATCCCTGCCATCGCAAATATAAAGCCATTAGCGAAACTTCTGGGTGTGCCATATGTACCGGTTGCCCTGCCCTTTATCTTTCCTGCAAAGGTTCACCTTAATTTTGGTAAGCCAATTTATTTTGAAAACGAAGAGCTCACCGAAGATCAGGTGATCCGACGCGTTGAAAAAGTGAAAAAATCTATCGGGCAGCTCATCGCGAAAGGCCTAGAACAGAGAAAAAGTATTTTTTAAATGAGTAAAACAACAACTAAATCTCAAGCGAGTAAGCGCAACAAACCGATTGTTCTTGTTACCGGTGCAGCGGGGGCTTTGGCTCAACAGGTGATTCAACGATTGCGAAAATCCTGTCAGATCATCGCCGTCGACTTTAGAAAAGAAACCTTTCATAGCGATAATATTCCTAGCTATAAGCTGGACTATAACAAGCGCGTCTTTGAAGATTTATTTAAAACCTACAAGTTCGACTACGTCATCCACCTTGGCCGTATCCAAAGTAGCGAACTCACTATGCAGCGTCGCTATAACGCCAACGTACTAGGCACACAAAAACTCATGGATTTGAGTCATAAATACGGTGTTCGACATGTGCTTATTTTATCGACGTTTCATGTTTATGGTGCTGACGCATACAACCCAGCACTAATCGATGAGTCTGCACCACTCAAAGCAGCAGAGTTAACGCAGGATTTGGTAGATTCAGTCGAGCTTGAAAACCTCGCCAATATTTACCTTTGGAAATATCCTGATTTAAACATCACGATTCTCCGTCCTTGTAATATCGTCGGGCCTGGCGTCAATAACTCTATTAGTCGACTGCTTTCTAGTAAACGTCCGCCTAGCTTACTCGGTTTCTCTCCTGTCATGCAGTTTATTCACATTGAAGATATGGCCGATGCGATTGAGCTTGCGCACAAAAAACATAAGCGAGGCGTCTATAACGTAGCACCGAGAGATTGGGTGGCATTTCAGGATGCACTTGCTTTGTCGGGCTGCCAATCTATCCCTGTACCGTCAATCCCGCCAATGCTGCCACGATTAATTTCTCGCGTACTGAATTTAAAGTCGTTTCCGTCTTATTTGATTAACTACTTCCGTTATCCTGTGGTCATCGATGGAAGCGCGTTTGAAAAGGAGTTTAGCTTTACGCCAAAACGGCCTTTGAAAGAGATATTCAGAACGTATAAAGATATGAAAGAGAAATAAGTATATTTGATGAGGAGTAACACGGATTACTCCTCATCTGTATATTAGATTTTAAAGTTCACGCCAGCATATACCGTAACTGGATCATCTTCTGGCTCAAGCGTGGTATTTGGGCCCAAGCCAATAATATCAATCGACTGCCAAGCGCGCGTTCCAAGGTCCACACCAAATACCAATTCAGTGTCTTGATTAAATTTGTACTCTCCCCCAATACCTGCATCAATGCCGAAGAAGTAAAGCGTATCATCATCAAAATTAATAAACGGCGTATCATCGATTTCTACACTACCGTAAGAGAAACCAAGACGTACAAATGGTTTTATCTCACCTTCACCAAAAGACTTCGCTAGAGAGAAACCAAGTCCTGTAGTGACATTATCAAAGGCTTCAAAGTCTTCAACAAAAAAACTTCCCTGATAGCGCCAGCCCGAAGATTTTTTAGTACCTAGCTTAAGTCGAACACCGACAATATCACCCTCTTCGGTTTGGTCATAAATAGACCCTGAGCGAGAAGGCTCATACGACAAATCAGAACTACCCACATAAATGTCCGAGCCAATATAGGTCCATGAGTTATCAACCGCTGTCGCACTTGTGTTAGTAGACTCTTCAGCAAGGCTAATGCTAGAAGCACACATTAGCGCGCAAATCGGCAAGCAATGCTTTATTTTTAGATTCATATTCTTACACCGTTAATAACACACCAAAAACAAAAAAAGCCCCTTAACAGGAGCTTTTTCAATGCAATACTACAGAACGCTTTACTCTTTTCCGTAAACGTTATTCTCTTGTTCTTGCACACGAATAAAAGTTGTACGCTTCGAAAGCTCTTTCAAGCTATCTGCGCCAACATAGGTACATGTTGAACGAACACCACCAAGAATATCTTGAACTGTGTTATCGACCGGCCCTTTAAATGGCATTTCAACAGTTTTACCTTCTGACGCACGGTAGTTTGCAACGCCGCCAGAGTGCTTGTTCATTGCAGTTGATGATGACATACCGTAGAACAGCTTATACATCTTGCCATCGCGCTCGACTAGCTCACCACCAGACTCTTCGTGACCCGCAAGCATACCGCCAAGCATGACGAAATCAGAACCTGCACCAAATGCTTTTGATACATCGCCCGCACAAGTACAACCACCATCAGAGATCACGTGACCACCAAGGCCATGCGCCGCATCAGCACATTCAATTGCTGCAGACAACTGCGGGTAACCCACACCAGTTTTCACACGTGTTGTACAAACAGAACCAGGACCGATACCGACTTTAACAACGTCCGCACCAGATAGAATTAACTCTTCTGCCATCTCACCCGTTACAACGTTACCCGCAATGATAATCATACTTGGGAAATCAGCTCGCGCACGGCGCAAGAAATCAACAAAGTGCTGGGAGTAACCGTTCGCAACGTCAATACAAATGAAACGTAGCTTAGGGTTCGCTAAAACAATGGCCTTTACTTTATCGAAGTCAGCATCAGACGTACCTGAAGACACCATGATGTGATCGTAGATTGAATCTTCTTGCTTACCAAGCCACTCAGTCCACTCTTCAACGGTGTAATGCTTGTGCATTGCCGTTAACATTTTATAGCTGGCTAATCTTTCAGCCATTTCGAATGTGCCAACGGTGTCCATATTCGCAGCGATAACTGGAACGCCTGTCCATGTCTGACCGCTGTTTTTAAACTTGTACGTTCGTTCAAGACTTACTTGTGAACGGCTTTTTAAGGTTGAACGTTTTGGGCGAAATAAAACGTCTTTAAAACCAAGTTTGATGTCATTCTCAATACGCATTATGAAACTAGACTCACTATTAAATACTGGATTTCCACGGCTAAGCGTAGCAGTGCTCGCGGATTATAGAGAGGTAAATCACAAATTGGGAGAGTAATTTACCTATTTTACACTGCTTAAAATTTAGTCAATTTGACCGTAAACGCAAGAACCCTATATATATCAACCACTTGGTCAACTTTAGACAACAATCCATGGTCTAATCAAGAAGAAAATAGATGCTGCAAGTGCTGCAGAACATGGCACAGTCACGATCCAAGCCGTCACAATTTTCTTAATTGCTGAACGTTTTACGAGCTGCTCTTTGTATACACTCTTCAAACGCTTACGGTCTTTTTTGTTGATACCAAGCTTTTCCTTCTTCGCTTTTGCTTCTTTAATCAAGTCTTCCATTTCTTTTAGATCTGCATTCTGGAAGTCTTCCAAAAACTTCTCTAAACGCTGGCGTTCTTTTCCTTCATGCTGCTCAGCAATCTTGTGCAATTTCACAGCAGAGTTGAAGCGCA
>NZ_LWGF01000524.1:0-287 GCF_001635355.1 Oleiphilus sp. HI0125 | reverse complement strand
CGGGTAATTTGCATGTGCTTCTTCCAGAGCAAGCTTCGCAATGCGCGGGATGTCTTCTTTTTTAAGGCTATCAAGTGTCTCTGGGATTTCGAACGACTGCAACATGCTACGTACTCTAGCTATAAATTTATCAGCGAGTTGTTTGTTGCTTTCTCTGCCTGTTTTTAAAGCACTAGCTTTTGCAAGTTCAGCAAGCTGAGGAATGATGTCGCTTTTCGAATAGTCCAATATGTGTGGTAAGACGATCGAATTGGCGAGACCGTGAGGCGTTGAGTATAGAGCGCCAA
>NZ_LWGF01000523.1:0-347 GCF_001635355.1 Oleiphilus sp. HI0125 | reverse complement strand
GGAAAACAACTCATAGGCCGGCATAAATGACAATGAGATAGTTTTAAATATGAAATAAATACCCAATGAAACGAAGGTAGCTATTAAGACTGACTTTAAATTCACGCTAATCCTTTTTGCTTATAACAGTGTGTTTAACGAACCCTCCGGTCCGCTAAACACTTTTTAGGTGCATTCGCTAGCTCTCCATTTCAATGTCTGTCGATATTTCCGTCATCATCGAAAGACACACTACTACATAGTCTATAACGCCGTCGGGTAGCGTGAAGTCATAGACCTATGACTTGCTCACTCGATGGGGTCTCAGTGTTCAAATGCTTTTCCCAATATGTACTAGGAAGCTCATC
>NZ_LWGF01000522.1:0-350 GCF_001635355.1 Oleiphilus sp. HI0125 | reverse complement strand
AAGTATAGAATTAGCGTTGGTCTTGGTTCTAGGTTTCCTGTTAGGTGGTACGTTCACGGCCTACTGGTTCGCTTACAGACCACATATCCCTTATCAAGAAACGGCGCGTTATCGCAATACCAATAACTTAATTGTTCCAGTTTGGCTGAAGCCTTTTGAATGGATCTGGGTTGGTCAAAACCTGCACGCTATTCATCACTTGTTTCCTCGCGTGCCTTTTTACAAGTACCACGCGCTTTATAGTGATATCGAGCCTATATTGCGAAAACAAGGTACGCCTATCCTCGGCGTATTCAGTAGAAAACCTGTGTAAGAAAGAAAAAAGACATAAAAAAAGCAGCCTATTGGCT
>NZ_LWGF01000521.1:0-240 GCF_001635355.1 Oleiphilus sp. HI0125 | reverse complement strand
TGCTTGTGCGTCGTTGGTGTCATTGATGATCATGCCGAACACGTCATCGCTTAAACGGGCAAGGGTGACTTTGTCGCTCTTCTTGGTTTCAAGAATCTGGGCTAAGTCTCGTAATACAAAGTCGGCGTCACCGATACCTAAATTCGCTTTGACACTGTGGAAGTGGTCAATCGCTAAATAGTAAACAGCAGCTTTACTGTCGTCGCTGAGGGCGCCTTCTTTGCTTTCATGAAGAGCATC
>NZ_LWGF01000520.1:0-543 GCF_001635355.1 Oleiphilus sp. HI0125 | reverse complement strand
GCCTTACTCGCTGGTGAAATGAGTGGTCATATATTCTTCAAAGAGCGTTGGTTCGGTTTTGATGATGGTGTATACAGCGCCGTTCGTTTACTTGAAATTCTTGGTATTGAAGACCGTTCGGCAGATGAAGTGTTTGCGGAATTCCCAGAAGATACCAGTACACCAGAAATTAATATCACCGTGACGGACGAAACAAAGTTTGAATTGATAGAAAAGCTTTGTGGGCGTGCTGCAGCATTTGAAGATGGTAGTGTCTCTACCATCGACGGATTACGTGTTGATTTTGCAGATGGGTGGGGGCTATGTCGCGCATCGAATACAACGCCGGTTTTGGTTCTCCGTTTTGAGGCAGACAACGAGTCGGCAATTGCACGCATTCAGGCGCGCTTTAAAGAGCAATTATTAGCTGTTGATAGCAGTTTAAATATCCCGTTTTAGTTAAGAGTTCGAATAAATGAGTTTAGATAAAGACAGTGCGATTCAAGTCGCTTCTGTATTGAATAAGGCTCTGCCTTATATCCAACGTTTCGCGGGTAAAACTAT
>NZ_LWGF01000519.1:0-3959 GCF_001635355.1 Oleiphilus sp. HI0125 | reverse complement strand
AATCAGCCCAGCAATTGAAACACGTGGCGCTCATCCGCTATATCGTGCGCCTAGTGAGGGAAGTCATACCTCTGAAGGTTCCCCACATCCTGTCTCGATTTTATAAAGCAAAACAAAGCCTGATAGATATGGGGTCTAAGAACTAGCAAAGCATCCATTTCGATAAAATAGATGCTTTTGTCTCAAGATCTTGAAAAACTACTTATCGAATTAGAAACGATAAAGCAGTTCAGCGCTGACGCTTGAATCGATAAAGAAAGTATCATCCTCAAATAAGGCATATTCAAGGCGAATGGCTGTGTCCTGGCTGAAGAACCATCCTGCGTTAAGGCTATAAACCAGCTCTTTGGAAGCTGGGCCATGACTCAACTTTGTGGATGTATACGTGAGACCAACATCGATAGCCTTCGTCGGAAAGTAGGTCACACCTAAACCAAGTTGAGTCTCTTCTAAAGGATTTGTATCTAAGTTTCGAACGGTATTGTTCACAACCGACAAATCTATCTCATCGTGCTCTATTTCAAGATAAAGCGCTGACAGTTCAATAAATTGACCCAAATCAGCAAGCTCAAACAATGCATCGACGGTTAAACCATAGGTATCACGAACTGCATCATTATAAATCAATGATGCGATCATGTGTTCTGATGCATAAACACCTAGCTCAAACTCCGTCATGCTATCGCTATTGGTGAACGTAGTCCCATCTCTAAAACCAAGCTCTGCGTCATCACTAAACACATGATTTACCGATAACCAAAGTGGAATACTCTCATGCGTGATAGTGCCACCAAGGCCAGTGCGATCATTATCTACTGTTTCTAAAATACGACCACCTCTAACTTGAGCAAGGTCGGAGTATTCGAGCTGCGTATGATAAGCAAATACNCTTGAGACTTGTTGATATTTCGCTGCCAAGGCAAGTGGCTTGCTTCCATCAAGCATGATCGGATCTAAATATGCCGTCGCGCTTAAGCCTAAGAACTTACCTGATCCTGAATTGTCTTGAGAGATACTCGCTCCCGCTCCATATACAGCAAATTGATAAGAATTTTCTGCCAAGGTCATGGTAGAAAAACAAAGCGATAGAAAAACAAATGAGACGACTCTGCTCATTAACAGTACTTCCTTGATTTATTGTTATGCACAAAAAAGCCCCGTTGTTTCCAACAGGGCTTTTAGCTAAAAGAACTAAGGCTTACTTAGCTTCTTTCTTAGCCTTTTCTTCAGCAATTACTTCTTCTGCCACGTTCATTGGGCAAGGTGCGTAGTGAGAGAACTCCATTGAGAACTGACCACGACCAGAAGTAATAGTACGTAGGTGACCGATGTAACCGAACATCTCTGAAAGAGGAACGTCCGCTTTAACACGTACACCAGTATTACCAGCTTCTTGGTCCTTGATCATGCCACGACGACGGTTCAAGTCACCGATAACATCACCAACGTGATCGTCTGGAGTAAACACGTCTACTTTCATCACTGGCTCAAGAAGTTGAGGACCAGCTTTTGGCATTGACTGACGGAATGCACCTTTTGCTGCAATCTCAAATGCTACTGCTGATGAGTCAACTGCGTGGTAAGCACCATCGTATAGTTCAACTTCAACGTCCAATACAGGGAAGCCTGCAAGTGGACCAGTTTCCATCATACCTTGGAAACCTTTCTCGATTGCTGGGAAGAATTCCTTAGGAACGTTACCACCAACAACTGTTGAAGTGAAAGTAAGACCAGTGTTTTGCTCACCTGGCTTGATGCGGTAGTCGATCTTACCGAACTGACCAGAACCACCAGACTGCTTCTTGTGCGTATAGCTGTCTTCGATTGCTTGCGTGATAGTCTCACGGTATGCAACCTGTGGCTGACCTACTTCTAGCTCAACACCGAAAGTACGCTTCAAGATATCTACTTTGATATCTAGGTGAAGCTCACCCATACCTTTAAGGATGGTTTCGCCTGAATCTTCGTCAGTTTCAACGATGAACGTTGGATCTTCTGCAACCATCTTACCGATAGCAACACCCATTTTCTCAGTTGAACCTTTGTCTTTTGGCTTAACTGCGATCGAGATAACTGGATCAGGGAATACCATCGCTTCAAGTGTACATTCATGCTTAGTATCACAAAGCGTGTGACCTGTTTGTACGTTCTTCATACCAACAACAGCGATGATGTCACCCGCTTGTGCTGAATCAAGTTCAATACGCTCATCCGCTTCCATTTCACACATACGACCAATACGCTCAGTCTTACCTGTGAATGAGTTAAGGATGGTGTCACCCTTGTTCAACTTACCAGAGTAAATACGGATAAACGTTAGTGCGCCGAAACGGTCGTCCATGATCTTGAACGCCAATGCGCGGAATGGCTCGTCAACAGATACTGTTGCAACTTCACCAGTAGGCTCGCCGTGCTCATCAGTAAGAGGCTGAGCTGGAACTTCTGTTGGAGAAGGCAAGTAATCAACAACAGCGTCAAGTACAAGCTGAATACCTTTGTTCTTAAATGCAGAACCACAGTAAGTTGGGAAGAACGCAAGCTCGTTAGTACCTTTACGGATACACGCTTTAAGTTGCTCATCAGTTGGCATTTCGCCATCCATGTAAGCCATCATCAAGTCGTCGTCCATTTCTACAGCAGTTTCAACCATCTGCTCGTAGTACATGTCTACGTCTTCAACCATGTCTGCTGGTACATCTTCAACTTTGTAGTTTTCAGGGAGACCAGAGTCATCCCAGATGTATGCTTTCTTAGACATGATGTCTACAACACCTGTAAAGGTGTCTTCACGACCAATTGGAAGCGTCATAACAAGAGGCTTCGCGCCAAGTGTGTTTTCTACTTGGTCAACAACTTTCAAGAAGTCAGCACCAACACGGTCTAGTTTGTTAACGAAGATCAAACGTGCAACGCCTGATTCATCCGCATAACGCCAGTTAGTTTCTGATTGAGGCTCAACACCGCCCGAACCACAGAATACGCCGATACCACCATCAAGTACTTTCAAAGAACGGTATACTTCAACTGTGAAGTCAACGTGTCCAGGAGTATCGATGATGTTCATACGGTGATCTTTCCAGAATGCTGTGATCGCCGCTGATTGAATAGTAATACCACGCTCTGCTTCCTGATCCATGAAGTCAGTTGTAGATTCACCATCGTGTACTTCACCAGTTTTGTGGATCTTACCGGTGAGTTTCAAAATACGTTCTGTTGTAGTGGTTTTACCCGCATCAACGTGCGCGAAAATACCTATGTTTCTGTACTTGCTTAAGTCTGTCATCGTCTTACTCGAAGTTCGGGGTGAAAAAAATCGCGCGAAGTATACAGTATTTGAGGTAAATAAAAGAGTTAAAATCGTAAATTTTAGTGTCCAAGCCGAACTTTTTAAAAATATGCCGAAAAACCCACTACAAAATAGGCCACCATTTAAGATTCATATGCCCTAGACCTTGGCCCTCATGCCGCCCTACACTATGGAAAACTGCACAAAATAAGAGAGTAAGTTTTGACTAACAGAAAGATTGCTTGGGTCGCTGGCGCCAGCGGCTTAATTGGACGAAGTCTCGTACAACAGCTCTGTGAAGATAAACAATACGAAGAAGTCTATGCCTTTGTTCGATCACAAAACTCATCAGATTATCAGCATCAGAAACTCAGCTACTTTATTTGTGATTGGAACAAGCTTCTTCAGAATCCAAGCTCTTTCGAAGCACCAAGTCGTGAGGTATCGGACTTATTTTGCGCCTTGGGCTCAACCAAAAAGAAAACGCCAAATGCTATGGAATATGTGCGTATTGATGTGGAGTATCCTGAAGCTTTCGCGAAACTAGGTAAACAGCATGACGCTGGTTTCTACGGGCTTGTCTCTGCAAATGGCGCAGACGGAAAAATGCCATCCACTTATCTCAGCATGAAAAAAGATGTCGAACACAGAATCAAACATTGCGACTATGCAC
>NZ_LWGF01000518.1:0-20439 GCF_001635355.1 Oleiphilus sp. HI0125 | reverse complement strand
TCGAGAAACGGAATCAACACCCAAACATTACACTTGGGCTTGCCTGACGAGTTTGTAGATCATGGTAAGCCGGAAGACTTACTCGCACAATGCGGATTGGATGCCAAAGGCATAGAAGAAAGAATTCAACAGAAGCTAGATGCGCTTTAAATCCCAAACCTGAAAGCAAAACGCGCCATAAAATGTGGCGCGCAAACAAAAATTCAGGCTTTTATTAAGCTAGATAAAACACCATAGACACGCACTAGTCATCGTCTTGATGCGTTTTCAACCAGTGCCCTAACTTACTCGCCTTCGTATTTAAGTAACCATCGTTGTGAGGATTGCGTCCAACCTCTAAAGGCACACGCTCAACAACGTCAATACCAGCTTCAGTAAGCGCCTTTACCTTCCGTGGATTGTTGGTCATTAGTTTTAGTGACTGAACGCCAAGATGCTTCAGCATAGGGCCGCAAATACTGTAATCGCGCAAATCTGCTTCAAAACCAAGCTGCTCATTTGCTTCTACCGTATCCGCACCTTGATCTTGCAAATGGTACGCTCGAATCTTATTCAAAAGACCTATACCACGGCCTTCTTGACGCAAGTACATCAGCACACCGCGCCCTTCGTTTGCGATACTTTGGAGTGCCTGTTCTAACTGGTAGCCGCAATCACAGCGCATACTAAACAAACCATCACCAGTTAAGCACTCTGAGTGGGTTCGACCTAAAACGGGCTCTCCATTACCGACATCACCAAGACTCAAAATAACATGTTCTTGCCCTGATTCAATCTCTTCAAAACCATGCATATCAAACACAGCAAAAGGTGTTGGCAAACGACAACTTTCTACAAAACGAATGCTCACAAACAGTCCTCTAAAAAAATCGCCGCGGATTGTAGCACAAAAAACACTCTAGCTTGCAGCAAGTTCTAACCGCCTGTCGCATTCATGAAGCGTAAAATTTGAGGATCATAGTTAAGATCAAAATGATGACGTTCAGGTTTGAGATCTAAAGCCTTAATGATGGCAGTTTTCAAGGCGTCAATATCTCCGTTTGTTTGTCTAATCACCTGCTTCAGATCTGCAGAATGCTCATTACCAAGACACAACAATAGTCGACCTTCAGCCGTCACGCGAACACGATTACAGGCTGAGCAAAAGTTATTACTATGCGGAGAGATAAAACCAATTTTTGAGGAACTTCCAAGGACTTGCACATATCGCGAAGGACCATCAGTCGCCGAATTATCAACTTGCTCACTTAAAGGGTAATGACTCGCAATAATCTGTTTGAGCTCATCACTACTCACGAACTCTTCTTTACGTGAATGCTCGCTGATTGCACCTAAGGGCATCTCTTCAATAAAACTCAGATGAAGCCCCTCTTTTACAGCGAAATCTACGAGAGGAATGACCTCATCAACGTTCCTACCTTTAAGTATGACTGCATTGAGCTTTATATTGTCGAAACCCGTTTTTTTTGCGGCCTGAATGCCGTCAAGCACTGTTTGCAAATCACCTGTACGAGTAAGTTTTTTAAATTTATCGGGATCTAAGCTATCCAGACTAATGTTCAACCGGCCTAGACCCGCTTCTCTTAATTCAGGAGCCAAACGCGCCAACTGAGAGCCGTTGGTAGTCATGACTAATTCTTGCAAACCATCGATCGACGCGATGTTTTTGCATAATTCCACGACACCACTGCGAACAAGGGGCTCTCCACCTGTTAAACGGATCTTCTGAACGCCAAGCTCAACAAACGCACGCGCAAGAAGGTGCATTTCTTCAAGACTCAAGACTTCACTGCGTGGAACAAATGTCATCTCTTCATCCATGCAGTAAACACAGCGAAAATCACAACGGTCAGTAACTGACAAACGCAAATAGTTAATCTTTCGTCCAAAAGGATCAACTAGCGCTGTATTCGTTTGATTAGTCTGAGTCATAGATTGTCTCTAGTTTCGAACCGTCGTGTGTTTTAATGCCATTACTGGCAGTGCATTTAATTGTCTGCGTAGTAACTGCCGCTCTTACCGCCATGCTTTTCTAACAATCGAACGCCATTAACTTGCATCGCTTTATCAACAGCTTTACACATGTCATAAACAGTCAGCGCAGCAACGCTAACAGCTGTCAACGCTTCCATCTCAACACCTGTCTGCGCATTCAACTTACATGTACTAACAATGCGTAAGCGCGCCGAATCGTTGACGTCTTGCGGCTCAAAATCAATGCTCACAGCACTTAAATTTAAACCATGGCACAAGGGGATAAGTTCAGAACACTTTTTAGCTGCCATAATACCTGCAACTCGGCACACTGCTAACACATCGCCCTTTTCAATCTGATCACTCAATATCAATGATAAGGTTGAAGGCTTCATGTCAACATAAGCCTCTGCAATAGCAATACGTCCAGTTATTGCCTTCCCCGACACATCAACCATATGCGCATTACCTGATTCATTGACATGCGTTAGTTTATTTTCCATTAACGCGTTCCCTCTATAATCGTTTGCCATGTGCTGATACCAGCAATGCCCTGTCCGCCAGCACGAATTACCTCACCCAATTGCTCATCTCTCATTCCGCCAAGCGCATACACGGGAATATTGCACCCCTCTAACAAGGCTTCAAAATTAGCTAACCCTAATGGTTCTGCATCTGGGTGTGATTGTGTCCGTTGAACCGGCGACAATAGAGCATAGTTTGCACCAACACTCTCTGCCAATGCTAATTCAGATTTTGAATGGCATGAAACACCAAACAAATATGGAAGGCTATAGCCCTCATGCTTAGCCTGCCGCGCCTGCTCCGCGTTCAAATGCCAAGCATCTCCAGGAAGAGAAGCCATGACGCTTAACGTTCTATTCCACACCAAACGAACATTTGGAAATTGTTGGTATAACTTGCTAGCCCACGAAATATAAAGCTCATCGTTAAGATGATGTTGTCGCAACTGTATAAGATCAAAACCCTTGGATTCTGCTTGTGATAGATATGAAGCTAGATCTTCATAGCAATCAAATTGAGGCGTAATAAGATAACGACGCCCCAAACAAACCGCGTCAATAATCGGCTTGTTCGCTTCTGGGAAATCTAAGTCTGAAAGAGCGGTTGGAGACACCCATTGCAAAGGCTGGCCTTCACACCCACGCGCATCTCCTTCAAAGCCATCAACATTCCAAACATCGAGGAAAACGTGCTTTTCGCTATAGTCGTGACGAATTTGAATTAAAGGAGAGATATCAGACCTGATATCTATTCCAAGCTCTTCGTTTAATTCTCGCTTAAGAGCTTGTTGAACCGTCTCGTAAGATTCGACTTTCCCGCCGGGAAATTCCCAGAGGCCGCCTTGATGAGCATCGTCAGCACGCTTACTGATCAAGATATTAGCACCGTGCTTTGAGGGTTGCCGAATTACCGCAACCGCGACATGAACACGTTTAGTGCCCGACATACCTTAGGTTCTATATTCCGCGTTGATAGTGACGTATTGATGAGACAAGTCAGTTGTCCATACTGTCTCATTAGCTGAGCCTCGGTTCAGAACAAGTCTGATAAGAATCTCTTCTTGATCCATGATCGCTTGTCCTTTCTCTTCAGAATAACTCTGAGCACGCCCCCCATTCTCAACCAACAATACGTCACCCAAATAAATCTGGACCTTATCAAGATCCAAGTTATCAATAGGCGCACGTCCTAACGCGGCCAAAATACGTCCCCAGTTTGGATCACTCGCAAACAGGGCGGTTTTAACGAGAGGAGAATGAGCAATGGTATAGGCTAAATCGAGAGCTTCATTAGCACTGTTCGCCTGCTCAACCTGAATAGTGACAAACTTAGTAGCACCTTCGCCATCGCGAACAATCGCGTGAGCAAGTTCAAGATAGATATCTGACAAAGCAGTTTTGAAGGATGCGTAATCAGCATCGTTTTTTGATATTTCAACATCCATCGCTTGGCCAGTCGCAATCAACATACAAGCATCATTTGTCGAAGTATCACCATCAATAGTAATGCGATTGAAAGACCGATCCGCCAACTCAGAAGAAAGTTCGTTTAAGAGATCTTGCGGAAGCTTAGCGTCTGTCGAGATAAAACAAAGCATCGTCGCCATATTCGGCTTAATCATGCCAGCGCCTTTGCTAATACCGTTAATGGTCACGGTTTTGCCAGCATATTCTAGCTGAACAGAAGCGCCTTTTGGGCGCGTATCTGTTGTCATAATGCCAAGGCCTGCATCATGCCAAGCCTTATCATTCAAAGCGTTTTTTAATGATGGCGCAGCGGTACAAATTCGATCTTCAGCAAGCTTTTCACCAATCACACCTGTCGAAAATGGCAGTACCTGCTCAGCACTATAAGAAAACTGTTCGGCAATCGCTTCACAACATGCCTGCGCATCAATAAAACCTTGCTCACCTGTGCCCGCGTTCGCGTTACCTGTATTGATTAAAAGGCTAAATGGCTGGTCTTGCTGCTGAATAATCGATAAGTGCTTTTTAGCGATATGAACCGGCGCTGCACAAAATGCATTCTTGGTGAACACACCTGCAACACGAGAACCCGCTTCAGCAGAAAATAGAACGAGATCTTTTCGATCTGCGTATCTGACACCCGCTTCAACCACACCAATCTTTAGTCCTTTGATTGGAGGCATTTCAGGAAAAAAATCAGCACCTACAGCCATAACACTTCCTCAACAACTCAAGACGTAATGCGGCCGTGGCATTGCTTATATTTTTTACCTGAACCACATGGGCAAGGTTCGTTACGACCAACTTTACGACCATCACGCGTCATAGGCTCAGCCTTAGACTCTTCAGATTGATTTGATTCCTCTTCCGAACCAGGAGCAGCATCATGCTGCGTTTGTGCTGCACCTAATTGACGAGCAAGCTCTTCGCGACGCTGACGCTCAATCTCAGCAAGCTCTTCTTCGGACTGAATACGAACATGACTTGTTACCTTTACAACCTCATGCTTCAAGCGCCCAAGCATATCTTGGAACATCTCAAATGCTTCACGCTTATACTCTTGCTTAGGATTCTTTTGCGCATAGCTACGTAAATGAATGCCTTGGCGTAAGTGGTCCATTGACGCCAAATGTTCTTTCCATAAAGTATCAAGAATATGTAAAAAGACCTGCTTTTCAAAAGCACGCATTGACTCTGAGCCAGCGGTCCCTTCTTTTTCTTTGTACTTAGCAACAACCGCTTCAAGAATCTTCTCTCGCAATGGTTCTTCGTGCAGATTGTCATCAGCCTTCAACCATTCTTGAACGGGTAACTCGATTGCAAATTCCGCTTTCAAGGCTTGTTCAAGACCAGGAATATTCCACATGTCTTCGATACTTTGCGGTGGAATAAAATCACTCACAACCTCGTTCACGATCTCTTCACGAACCGCGCCGACGATATCACTAATATCATCGCGGGCCATTACCTCGTTACGCTGCTCATAGACAACTGTACGCTGATCGTTAGCAACATCATCATATTCAAGAAGCGCTTTACGAATATCAAAGTTACGCCCTTCGACTTTACGTTGCGCCTTCTCAATCGCGTTACTAACCATCTTATGTTCAATCGCTTCGCCCTTATCCATACCTAATGCTTGCATGATGTTGCGAACACGATCTGAAGCAAACAAACGCATTAAGTTATCTTCTAAAGACAAGAAGAAACGCGTACTACCTGGATCACCCTGACGGCCAGCACGACCACGTAACTGATTATCGATACGGCGAGATTCGTGTCGCTCAGTACCAAGTATGTGTAAACCACCAGCCTCTTTCACGGCTTCGTTACGTGCTTTCCACTCTACTTTAATCTTTTCAATTTTTGTGTCATCAGGGTTTTTGAGCGCTTTGACTTCAGCTTCCCAGTTACCACCAAGAACGATATCGGTACCACGGCCCGCCATGTTGGTCGCTATCGTGACCGTACCTGGAAGACCTGCTTGCGCAACGATCTGAGCTTCTTGAGCATGATGCTTTGCGTTCAGAACGCTATGTTTAATACCTGCTTTTTTCAGCAAACCTGACAAATATTCAGACGACTCAATACTCGCTGTGCCAACAAGTACTGGGCGTTGGGCTGCAACAACTGCTTTAACTTCATCAATAATTGCTTGGAATTTTTCTTCCTGCGTTAAATAAACAAGATCGTTATGATCAATACGAGCAATAGTTTTATTCGTTGGAATAACAACCACGTCTAGCCCGTATATTTGATTAAATTCGTACGCTTCGGTATCCGCCGTACCAGTCATACCAGCAAGCTTGTCGTAAATACGGAAGAAGTTCTGGAAGGTAGTAGATGCGAGAGTTTGGCTCTCTGCTTGAATCGCTAAGCCTTCTTTCGCCTCAATCGCCTGATGAAGCCCTTCGCCCCATCGACGACCTGCCATCGTACGGCCGGTATGTTCATCGATAATCACGATTTGCTTGTCTTGAATGATGTAATCAACATCTTTGTGATACAGATGTTGGGCACGTAATGCCGATGAAGTGTGATGAAGCAGAACAAGGTTACCAGGCGCATAAAGGCTATCACCTTCTTGCAACAAGCCGTGCTCAATAAACACTGATTCTAGATAACTTAAACCAGATTCAGTGAGTTCAGCACTCTTCGCTTTTTCATCAAGAATGAAGTGACCGTCATCTAACGGCTTCCCATCTTCACCGACTTCCGCTTTCTTCAATAGCGGGATGATTCCTTTAATTGCTTTGTATAGCTTTGAGCTGTCCTGGGCAGGGCCTGAAATAACAAGAGGTGTTCTCGCCTCATCGATAAGGATCGAGTCAACCTCATCAACAATCGCGAAGTTTAAACCACGCTGCGCTTTTGTTTCGGCACTAAACGCCATGTTATCGCGCAAATAGTCAAACCCAAATTCGTTGTTAGTCCCATAGGTGATATCACACTGATAAGCTGCTTTCTTTTCTGCAGGCTCTTGACCGCCATATACAACCCCAACACTTAAACCTAAGAAGTTATATAGAGGTTCCATCCACTTAGAGTCACGTTTTGCTAAGTAGTCGTTAACCGTTACAACATGGACGCCTTCGCCAGAAAGAGCATTCAAATACACAGGCAAGGTCGCTACTAGCGTTTTACCTTCACCTGTACGCATCTCAGCAATTTTGCCCTGATGGAGTGTCATGCCGCCAATCAGCTGCACATCAAAATGACGCATTTGCATGACACGCTTACCGGCTTCACGAGCAACTGCAAACGCTTCAGGCAAAAGCTTGTCTAGTAATTCACCGTTAGCTACCCGCTCCTTAAACTCGGTAGTTTTCGCTTTAAGCGCATCATCACTCAATGACGACATGGATTCTTCTAGTGCGTTGATTTGAGCAACGACTTTGCCCATGCGTTTAAGCTCACGCTTATTCTTACTTCCGAAAAGCTTGGTTAGTGCCGATGAAAACATAAGATTCTACTGTGTTATTAATTCGTATTATGGATATTTGAAGGTATAGATGTGAGGCCAAGTTTATTAAACTCAAGGCGAAATACATCTCGGCTATCGCACCGAGCATTCTAAGGTATAAAGAGGGATAGGCAAACCCTTCGAGGGCTATGTGCTAATTAAGTCATGTTTATTGTTGATTTAGACTTTACTAACCACGATTTGCACGATGAATAAATTTCTTAGGATTTTCTGTGCGGCCATTTTTCAACACTTCGTAATGCACATGTGGACCAGTTGAACGACCGGTACTTCCCATCTTAGCAATCACTTGGCCTTTCTCGATAACCTCGCCAACACTAACCAGTAACTCTTTACAGTGTGCATAGCGTGTCGAGTAACCATTACCATGATTCACTTCAACTAAGTTGCCATAACCGTATCGATCGCCTGACCAAGTCACCACACCAGCAGCAACAGAAATGATATCGCTGCCGTCCTTCCCTGCGAAATCAACACCTGCATGCCAAGTCCGCTTTCCAGTAAAGGGATCACTACGATAACCATATGGTGAAGACATCCAACCCCACTTAATTGGGCGACCAGCAATAAAGACCTGGTTTGCGATATCCTTTTGCTGGAAAAGCTGTTCCATAATCGCTAGTTGCTGCTCGCGATCAGAAATGGTTTGAGAAAGGTTTGATAATTCCGTTTCAAAACCTTGAACGGTATAAGACTCGGAATATTCGCTTGGGATAGGGCCACCAACTGAAGGTTGTGACTCAAAGTCGAATTCACCATTTTCTAGTTTAGCAACATCCGTTAAACGCTGACCTAAGGCATCTAATCGATAAAGCCTCGCCTGCATATCACCCATTTTAAGAGTCAATGCATCCAAACGTTGACGACTTTGCTCCTGCAATTGTTTTAACTCAGCCTTCTGTTCGGCAAGTGTTGCAGCCCAAGCTGCTTTGACGCGCGCATCCACAAGCCCGTCTTGTTCCCCATAATAGCTATGTGCGAGATAGAGGCCTGAACCAAAGAGCGCTAAAGCAAATAGACAGAACCCTGCACCCAACATCGCCACCGAACCTGACCCAAGCTTCAGGCTTCGCGATTGACCATGGCGCTTTCCAACAATAATAATATTCATGCTAAGAAATAATTGCTTAAACTTAATTCTGAAAGTATAACCTGTAGCCGACAGGATACCTAACTTCAATAGAATTAAATCAATGCCTTATAAACCGCAACCCAAACATAAACGCCTCAGCGATGTATTGAGTCACGAGCGTACATTTAAAAAATCGCGGGCATTGAAGCAAATACTAGCCCAAGCGTCGCACCATGATTCCATCGAAGATCGTTTAGATGAATGCTTGCCAGAATTATTACGAGGCGAGTTGATTGTTGCAGGAATCGAAGACCAGTGTTTAATTTTGCATTGTCGCTCAGCAGCGATTGCAACACGCTTTCGCTTTGAGCAAGACAAAACACTTAAAGCACTTCAAATGCGTGTTGGCGCCTCGAGAGTTCAAAGCATTAAAATACAAATAAGACCGTTTACGAAAAAGAAAACGTACAACAAGATGGTGAAGTTGAAAGATCGACCAGAACTTAACAACAAGACCACTGAACAGCGGCTAGATGAGGCATTAGAGCGACTAAACAGTCGCTCTAATTAATGGAAAGTTAAGCGGCAAGCACCGGTTTCATGTAGGAGATAGGAGCCGTGCTCGCGTCTTCATAAGTTTGAACTTCCCACGCATCAGTTTCTTTAATCAACTTGCGTAGCAATTTATTGTTCAAGTCATGCCCTGACTTATTACCAATAAATTCGCCGATTAAGCTATTACCAAGTAAATAAAGATCACCGATCGCATCAAGTATTTTATGCTTAACGAACTCATCGTCATAACGCAAACCGTCTTCGTTAAGAACACCGTCATCGTCTACAACGATCGCATTATCAACACTACCTCCGAGAGCAAGATTCATAGAACGTAAGCGTTCAATATCTTGCATAAATCCGAAAGTTCTAGCTCGACTTACTTCTTTCACAAAAGATGTGCTAGAGAAATCGATGCTCGCTTGCTGACTACGCGTTTTGAAAACTGGGTGGTCAAAGTCGATAGAAAAACCAACCTTAAAGCCCTCGAAAGGAACAAAAGTCGCTACCTTGCCATCTTCTTCAACCGTAACTTCACGAGTAATGCGAATAAACTTCTTTGCAGCATCTTGTTCTTGAATTCCGGCGGACTGAATCAAGAAAACAAAAGGCCCCGCGGAGCCATCCATAATAGGCACTTCTTCTGAGCTCAATTCGATACGACAATTATCGATACCGAGGCCAGCCATCGCTGATAGCAAATGCTCTACCGTTGCTACTTTTACGCCATTTTTAACTAGCGTAGTAGATAGCATGGTCTCACCAACATTCTCTGCGCGAGCGACTATTTCCACATTTGGTTCCAGATCCGTACGGATGAAAACAATGCCAGAGTCGATCGGTGCGGGCTTCAAGGTCAAATATACCTTCTTACCTGAATGCAAGCCCACGCCCGTTGCGCGAATAGTGTTTTTGAGTGTGCGTTGTCTAATCATATGCGTACTTAAAATCGCCTATTGTATATTCCTATTGTTGGCCCTCTGGCCAAAAAAACAGGCGCATACTAACAGATGACCACTTGTTTCCCAAGCAGATTGTCTAAAGTGTCGTTAAGCTGTCATATTTGAAGCGTAGCCTTAGTCGGCTTGTCTTCTCAAAAATGCAGGGATATCAAGATAGTCGACACTCGGAGCCGGCGCCACATCTTGACTTACCGCCGCGTTACCCTGAGTTTCGGCAACTGCGCGACGACGACTCACTGCTGGGCGATCCAACTTGTTGTAGTCTGTTTTACCATCCACTGCTTTAGGCGCAGTATTATCGACAACCTTCACAGGCTTATCAGCAACACTTGAAAGACCTGTTGCAACAACAGTCACTTTAAGCTCTTCGGTCATCTCATTATCAATAACCGTACCTACAACCACTGTTGCTGATTCCGACGCAAATTCTTCAACGATGCTACCTACCTCTGAGAACTCACCTAAGTTCAAATCAAGACCTGCAGTAATATTCACTAGAATACCGCGCGCACCTTGAAGGTTAATGTCTTCTAATAGCGGACTGCGAATAGCTGCTTCGGCTGCTTCACGTGCACGATTTTCACCTGACGCAGTACCTGTGCCCATCATCGCCATGCCCATTTCAGACATAACAGTTTTCACGTCTGCAAAGTCAACGTTGATCATACCAGGGCGAATAATCAAATCCGCAATACCCTGAACGGCACCCTGCAACACGTCATTTGCAGCACCAAACGCATCAAGCAAACTTGTATTTTTACCAAGAACGGCAAGTAACTTTTCATTAGGGATGGTGATCAGAGAGTCTACGTTTTCAGCAAGTTCTGCTAAACCCGCGTCTGCGATCTTCATTCGCTTACTACCTTCAAATGGGAACGGCTTAGTCACAACAGCAACCGTTAAAATTCCCATATCACGAGCAACCTCTGCCACAATCGGCGCACCACCAGTACCAGTACCACCTCCCATTCCGGCAGTGATGAAAACCATGTCAGCGCCTTTTAAAGACTCTGCAATACGCTCACGATCTTCTAAGGCCGCTTGCTTACCCACTTCTGGGTTAGCGCCTGCACCAAGACCTTTTGTTATGGTACTGCCTAACTGAATAATAGATTTCGCATCAAGGTCTTTAAGTGCTTGCGCATCTGTGTTCGCACACAGAAACTCAACACCATCAACATCGCCAGTCAGCATGTGTCGAACAGCGTTACCGCCGCCTCCGCCAACACCTACGACCTTGATCACCGCGTTTTGCGATATATTCTCAACAATCTCGAACATCACCCTATCTCCTAATTATAATTTTTCAATCTGCTAGTTGTTTCTAATACTTTTTTAGTTTTAAAAATTACCGGTAAACCAGTTTTTAAGCTTACTCACTACCCCTTCCGCCGGAGCTGATTTAGTACCCGGAATGGCACCTGCTTCTTTCTGATTCAACCCGTAAATAAGTAACCCAACACCTGTTGCATACATTGGGTTGTTTACTACATCGGACAATCCTGTCACTTTTTGTGGACTTGCTAAGCGCACAGGCATATGGAAAATTTCCTCTGCCAATTCCACAACACCCTCCATTTTTGATGTGCCGCCGGTCAATACAACGCCTGCGGCAACCAAATCTTCAAAACCACTCCGTCTCAATTCTTGTTGAACAAGAGTGAATAATTCGTCATAACGCGGCTCAACAACCTCCGCCAATGCTTGGCGAGATAAATCTCGCGGAGGACGATCCCCAACCGAAGGCACTTTGATCGTGTCACCCTCTCCCGCTAACTGCGTAAGCGCGCAGGCATACTTAATTTTTATCTCTTCAGCATTCTGAGTCGGAGTTCGTAATGCCATCGCGATATCATTAGTAACCTGATCACCCGCGATCGGTATAACGGCAGTGTGGCGAATCGAACCACCCGTGAATATCGCCATATCGGTCGTACCTCCGCCGATATCTACAACACAAACGCCTAGCTCTTTTTCATCATCCGTTAACACTGCATAGGCGGACGCCAATTGCTCAAGAATAATGTCATCGACATCTAGGTCGCACTGCTGAACACACTTCTCAATGTTCTGTGAGGCATTCACTGCACATGTAACAAGATGCACTTTTGCTTCTAAACGCACCCCCGACATTCCAAGCGGCTCTTTGATGCCCTCTTGGCTATCGATAACGTATTCTTGTGGCAATATGTGCAACACTTTTTGATCTGCAGGAATCGCTACGGCTTGTGCTGCGTCGATCACGCGATCGATATCCGCCTGCACCACTTCCCGGTCTTTCACAGCGACAATGCCATGTGAATTCAGACTCTTAATATGACTCCCCGCAATGCCAGCGTAGACAGAATGAATATTACAACCTGCCATTAATTCTGCTTCTTCTACTGCTCTCTGAATGGCATTCACTGTCGTTTCAATGTTTACGACTACACCACGTTTAAGGCCACGCGAAGGATGAGATCCAATACCCACGATCTCAACACTCCCGTCTTCGCCACGCTTACCCACGATCGCGACGACCTTCGAAGTGCCGATGTCTAACCCTACGGTCAAGCTGTCATCGAAGTTGCTTGCCATTTCTTTATCCCACAGTTCGTTATATTTTATTGGTGCACTGGGTTACCGCTGTATTGATAACCTGATGCGACTTCCAATTCTTTCCAGCGCACAGAAACACCGTTGGTGTATCGTGCATCTAATCTTTCTACCGCTGCCTGCGCATCCACTTGCAAGCCTTGATAAACCTTTAACGCTCGCTCAAGGCGGTTCTCTGTTGTATCGGTACCAAGCTCAATCACCGGACCGTTCGCCAACCCTAAGCTCCATGCGCCACGCTCATTCAACACTAACTGGTCAGCACTAAGCCCCCACGCCATTAACTTGCTTTCAATGTCGGCCATGTAAGTAAGCATTTCTGTTCGTGTTCTTAAGCTTGCCGATTCAGGACCATTAAATAATGGACGGCCATCAGCTCGCTCAGTTGTTGAGGGAGTAAACACTTCCCCTTTGCTATTTAAGTAAGACTCATGCCCCCAGTTAGCCACGGCAATTTGCTCTTGAATTTGCACACCAACCGCACTTGGCCATTTACGATGAATCACTGCAGATTCAACCCATGCCAAGGCTTCTAATTCTTTTTGAATTTGCTGAATGTCAATCGAGAAAAAACTCTGCCCAATAAAAGGTTCGAGCACATTTGATACATCATGTTTACTCAACTCATTGAATGAACTAGACACCTCGAAATGCTCTATTGGCTGATCAACCACCCCAGCAATCTGATCGCTGAAATAGGCAAATATGACGACTGATACTGACAGCGCCGCCGCAACACAATAAGCCTTCCAAACACCCTGATTTGTCAATATTTGGCGTGTACTACTCGATTTTGCTTTCATATCCATTGTGGATTTACTCATGGTTGCCGCACTCACGCTAAGCCTCCAACATGCAAAGTTTGTTTTAATACTTCTGTTACCAACTCAGGCATTTCTATTCCTTTATGCCTTGCAGCCATAGGTATCAAACTATGATCAGTCATCCCTGGAATCGTATTCACTTCTAATAACCAAAACTTGCCATTTCGATCTTGCATCACGTCCACTCGACCCCAACCTTCACATCCCAAGGCATCGAATGCTTGTTGCGATAATGACGCAATGTGTTGCTCATCTTCTGGACTCAAACGACTTGGCAAAAAGTACTCAGTTTCATCAGATTTATACTTTGCCTCGTAGTCATAAAACGTCGCTGTCGTATTCAGACCAATAACTGGAAGAGTCTCTTCTCCTAAAATGCCGACTGTAAATTCTTTGCCATCTACCCACGCTTCAAGAATGACTTCTTGATCAAGCGCTAAGGCACTTTGTAAAGCGGCATCTAGCTGAGACTGCTCACTCACTTTTGATACACCAATTGACGAACCTTCTCTTGAGGGTTTCACCGCCATTGGAAATCCAATCAAGCTCACCAGCTGCACGACAAGCTTAGGGTTCATTTCGTCGACATATCCGAATGTTGGTGTCGGTAATTGGCGCCCTTGCCAAAGTAACTTGCTGCGCAATTTATCCATAGCTAACGCAGAGCCCATCACACCGCTTCCGGTATAAGGAATTCCAACTGCTTCAAGAACGCCTTGAATCACTCCGTCTTCGCCGCCACGGCCATGTAACGCTAGAAACACGCGGTCATAACCCTGCCCAATCAAAGCGTTAATATCACCTTGATAATCGACTAATTCTGCTTCGATTCCAGCCTCAAGTGCCGCGCGATAAACCGCTTCACCGCTATTGAGTGATACTTCGCGCTCGGCAGAACAACCCCCACAAACGACCGCTACTTTACCTAAAGACTCAACAAGGGCTGAATCTGCGATAAACGATGTTGTCATGCCCCCTCCTTCGCTTTAAATGACTGAGCAAGGCTCAGACTAATCTGTCCTACATTACCAGCACCTTGCGTTACTACGAGGTCGTTTTCATCTAAGAGATTTAAAAGCACAGATTCGAGCTCTTCCGTATCCTCGACATAGATCGGATCTAAGCCAGAACGCTGACGGATACTTCGACAAAGCGCGCGACTATCTGCTCCTGGAATTGGCTTTTCACCCGCGGCGTAAACATCCAACATGATCAGCACATCAACCTCTGACAGGACGCGTACGAAATCTTCATACAGGTCACTCGTTCGGCTATAACGGTGTGGTTGAAACACCATCACTAAACGTTTTTCAGGCCAACCATCGCGAATAGCTTTTATGGTCACGCCCACTTCACTCGGATGATGCCCATAGTCATCCACCAACATGAACGACTTCTCTTCAATCTGGAAATTACCTTGCAACTGGAAGCGACGTCCCACGCCTTGAAAATCTGCTAAAGCCGACAAGATTGCATCGTCAGCAACGCCTTCGTCTGTTGCAACAGCAATGGCTGCCAATGCATTAAGGACGTTGTGCTCACCTGGCATTTGCAAATCAACTTCTAAATCTGGCTTATCTCCCGCACGAATCGCCGTGAAACTCGTTAATTGTCCACTTTGTCTGACATTTTCGGCTCGCACATCTGCAGACTCATGAAAGCCATAGGTAATGACTGCACGTGAGATGGATGGAATTAACTCTTCGACGACTGGGTCATCTATACACATCACGGCGGTGCCATAGAACGGAAGATTGTGCAGAAAATCTACAAAGGTTTGCTTTAGCCGACCAAAGTCTCCGCCATAGGTATGCATATGATCTGCTTCGATGTTGGTGACGACAGAAACCATTGGGGTGAGATGTAAAAAAGACGCATCGCTCTCATCTGCTTCTGCAACAAGATATCTCGACCCGCCTAACTTCGCGTTTGTGCCGGCACTATTCAGACGCCCACCAATTACGAAAGTTGGATCCATACCACCAGCGCCAAGAATCGACGCGATCAAACTTGTTGTCGTTGTCTTACCATGCGTTCCGGCAATCGCGATACCATGACGATATCGCATTATTTCGGCCAACATCTCAGCGCGAGGCACAATCGGAATGCGCGCAGAGCGAGCTGCCATAATCTCAAGATTTTCTTCGTTGATAGCACTTGAGACAACAATGACATTCGCACCATCAACATTGCTTGCGCGATGGCCAATAAATACTTGTGTACCTAGGTTAGTTAAATGGCGTGTTGTCGCACTTTCTTGAATATCAGAACCGCTAATTTCATACCCTTGATTCAGCAATACTTCTGCAATACCACACATGCCAGAGCCGCCAATTCCGATAAAGTGAATTCGCTTAATTCTGCGCATTTCAGGTATTTCAATATTCTTAGTGATTGAAACTTCAGACACGAGCAAGCCTCCCACATTCTTCCGCTAAGTCTCGCGCTGCATTTGGTTTCGCAATACTAAGCGCGGCGGCTGCCATATTTCGCATCGAGTTTTGATCTTCGAATAGAGGAACCAATACCTTGTTTAATCTCTCAGCAGTCAAGTCAGATTGTGCAATCATATGCGCAGCACCTGCATCCACAGATGACTTCGCATTCAAAGTTTGATGGTCATCAACCGCATGCGGAAATGGAACGAACACTGCGCCCAAGCCCGCTGCAGCTAACTCAGAAACCGTGAGTGCCCCTGCTCTGCAAATAACAAGATCAGCCCATGAATAGGCATCTGCCATGTCGTCAATAAATTCTGTGGTTTTAGCTTGCACATCTAGTTGTTCGTACAACGATTGCGTCGCTTTTAGCTTACCTTTACCAGATTGATGGATTATTTCTGGGCGTGTGTTTTGATCTAGCAGAGCCATCGCCGCTGGTACGACTTCATTCAACTTCTGAGCACCTAAGCTACCACCTACAACCAATATGCGCGGTTGACGCGACGCATCCCATTTTTTGTCGTTACTAGACTGGTTCAACGCAACAATTTCTTCCCTAATCGGATTTCCAATTAGTGTTGCTCTCACGGCAGAACCAAAGCTATTTGGAAAAGCCTCATACACGGCTTTGGCTATCTTCGCCAAGATCCGATTCGTCATTCCCGCAACGGCATTTTGCTCATGAACGACCAATGGGCGACCAGACAATCTAGCTGCAAGGCCCCCAGGACCAGATGCAAATCCACCCATTCCCACGACCAAATGCGGCTTCACTTTATTGAGAACACCAAAAGCTTGAATTAAGGCATGCACCAAGTTGAATGGAGCCTTTAAAACAGCAAGCTTGCCTTTGCCTCTTAGCCCGCTCACGCTAATGCCATAAAAGGGTATGCCCTGTTTCTCAATGACCGACTGCTCGAAACCACCATTAGATCCAAGCCAAGCAACATTCGCCCCTTGCTCTTGTAACTTTCTAGCCGTTGCAAGAGCAGGAAATACATGACCACCTGTTCCGCCAGCCATCATCAAATACGTTTTCATGAAGACTCTCCTATTCTTGCATGGGGGGTTTCATGATGAACGCGCAACAAAATCGCGATAGCAGCAATGCTTATAATCAAACTACTTCCGCCATAACTCACCAAGGGCAAGGTCAAGCCCTTAGTTGGCAATAAGCCCATGTTCACGCCCAAGTTAATGCTTGCTTGAACGCCTAGTAGTATTGCGATGCCATATGAGAAATAAGCATGGAAAAGCAGCCCTGCTTTTTCAGCCACACGTGCAATTTTGAATGCGCGGTAAATCAACCACGAAAATAATGCGACGACGACTAAAGAACCAATCAGTCCGAATTCTTCCGCAAGAATAGCGAATACAAAATCGGTGTGAGCTTCTGGCAAATAAAACTGCTTCTGCAAGCTATTACCTAGCCCAACGCCAAGTATTTCACCTCTACCAAAAGCGATCAGAGATTGTGTTAACTGATAACCTGCACCAAATTGATCTGCCCACGGGTCGGTATAACCAATTAATCGCTCCATGCGATACGGTTGAGACCAAATCAAAGCCACTACGATTAATAAGCAGGCGACAACGAGAACACCGAATTGATGCAGCTTCGCACCACTCAAGAAAATCATTCCCATGAACGCAGCGCCTATTACGACGGTCGCCCCAAAATCAGGCTCGCTAAGCAAGAGGAAAGCCGCGATAGTGAGCACTAACATAGGCTTAGTAAAACCCCACCAAGACTGTCTGACTTCGTCATGACGTCGAACCAGGTATCCAGCTAGATATGCAACGAGCAATAACTTCGCAGGTTCAGAAGGCTGGATATTAATGCCACCTAAGCCGATCCAGCGTGTACTACCATTAACGGTTTTTCCGATTCCGGGTAACAACACTAGCGCTAACAAGAACAAAGAAGCGCCGAGTAAATAAAAGGCATGTTTCTGCCAGAAACTAATCGGCATCATGAACACAATCGCGCCTGCAACCAAGCCAATCAATGCAAAAGTTGCATGACGTGTAAAATAGAAGAATGGGTCATTATTTCGCACATCTGCAACATCAATAGAAGCAGACGCAATCATAATTAAACCGATCAAAAGAAGGCTTAAAGCCGAAATAATGAGCCCTTTGTCGATCATCATTCCAAACTGCAACTGCTGCTGATTTAACATTCCCGCATGAGTGCTCATAATTGGGCCACCTCATCCTTGAATGCTTGGCCACGCACTTCGAAATTCTTATACATATCGAAGCTTGCACATGCTGGCGAAAACAGCACTAAATCATTACTTTCTGCTGTATCGCTTGCCAACTGAACAGCCGCCCTCAGCGTATCTACAATCGTAACAGGAAGGATTGATTCAACGGCTTCAGCAATTACATTCGCATCGACCCCAAAAGCGATAACCGAGCGTGCAAACTCTGTGACAGGTTTTTTGAGCTCATGAAGTGTCGCGCCTTTGGCGTCACCGCCAGCGATTAATATAACCTTTCCACCATCCGCCAATTGCGGGCCATACCCAGCAATCGCTGCGGCCGTTGCGCCACCGTTAGTGCCTTTAGAGTCATTAATAAAGGTCACGCCATTAAGCTGTCTCACCCACTCACACCGATGCTCTAGACCTATGAAGTTTTTCAAGGCATTCAACATCGCATCAAATGGTAGGCCTGCCGCATACCCCATCGCGAGAGCCGCAAGTGCATTACTGTAGTTATGTTTGCCGGCGATCTTTAATTCTGAAACGTCAATGAGACTCTCAAAACTATGCATCAAGGTTGCGCCAAGGCGCTCATCTGAAAAACCAAATTTATTAAGATCTAAACTATTGAGGCCATAATGAAGGATCTTCATTCCTTGCGCTTGCAAGGGCTGGCTCAGCGCCTCATCGTCATTAACGACAACCGTTTTCGCGCCTCTAAAAATTCGTTGTTTAGCTTGTAGATAAGCCATTTTGCTGTCATAGCGATCCATATGATCTTCGCTAATATTCAGTAAACAAGCGACGTCGGCATTGAGTTTATTAACGAGCTCTAGTTGAAAACTAGACAACTCCATCACGTAAAGCTCAACGTCATCTTCGAGAAGATCTAATGCAGGAGTTCCTAAGTTACCGCCAACACGAACATTGATGCCCGCATTTGCAGCCATTTCTCCAACTAGGGTCGTAACCGTACTTTTACCGTTTGATCCTGTAATCGCGATCATTGGTGCATTTACATGTTCAGCAAACAGATCAATGTCACCGCGGACTGCTACGCCAGCGTCTTTAGCTTTTTGAATAGCAGGGTATTTCGGATCTAGACCAGGACTCAGAATCAGCTCTGAATAATTACATAAGGCATCATCAGCAATCTCTCCGAGTGAAATCGCCACATCTGGGTACATGTTTTTAACTTGGTCTAGGTTCGGCGGGTTTTGGCGGGTATCTGCCATGGAGAAAGACCGCCCAATTCGCTTTAAAAAGCGCGCACAAGATAGCCCGGTCTCACCAAGACCCAACACTAAACTATGCTTGTCAGAAGCAATCAAACTCATTCTCTTAACGTACCTTAAGTGTCGCTAAACCAATTAACACAAGAATTACAGTAATAATCCAAAAACGAACAATGACCCGCGGCTCAGGCCAACCTTTTAATTCAAAGTGGTGATGCAAAGGCGCCATGCGAAAGATTCGACGTCCGGTCAACTTGTACGAGGCCACTTGCAAGATTACGGAGATCGTTTCCATTACGAACACGCCACCCATAATGAACAATACGATCTCTTGTCGAACGATAACTGCCACCACTCCTAGAGCTGCACCTAAAGCCAAGGCGCCAACATCGCCCATAAAAACTTGTGCCGGATAGGTGTTGAACCACAAAAAGCCCAAACCGGCGCCGACCATCGCGCCACAAAATACAACGAGCTCACCGGAACCAGGGACAAAAGGAATATGCAGATAGTCTGCGAATACAGCATTACCAGATACATATGCGAAGATGCCCAACGCACCAGCGACTAGCACCGTTGGCATAATGGCTAAACCGTCTAACCCATCTGTTAAGTTCACCGCATTTGAGGTACCCACTAATACGAAATACGTCAGCACAATAAAGCCAGGGCCTAGATCAAAGATCACATCTTTGAATACTGGAATAATGAGCGCAGTTTCTTGCGGCAGTTCTGCTGTTAAATACAAGGCGAAAGCAGCAACAATCGCAGCAACAGATTGCCAGAAATATTTCCAACGAGCCGGAAGACCTTTTGAGTTTTTCTCGACCACTTTTCGATAATCGTCGACCCAACCGATCGCACCAAATGCAAGACAAACAAACAAAGTGATCCATACATAGCGATTACTAAGATCCGCCCATAACAACGTTGCAATGCCGATGGCTACGAGAATCAAGGCACCGCCCATTGTCGGCGTACCTGCTTTACTCAAGTGAGATTGCGGCCCATCGTCACGTACCGACTGACCAATCTGACGCGTTGTTAGCTTATTAATCATATGAGGGCCGACCCACAATGCGATCAATAGCGCTGT
>NZ_LWGF01000517.1:0-284 GCF_001635355.1 Oleiphilus sp. HI0125 | reverse complement strand
GAAGTGCAATAATATTCAAACTCCCTTGAATGAATCTACAGAAATCCATGAAATTTATCCGAATGAGCAGGGCGACACATATTCGTCAGCTTACGGACCTTTAGCAAATTCCTTACGTGGCACAAGCATACCCGGTTATTTTGCGCTGACGGATTACGGAGACTTAGTCGTCACGCCTTCTTTAAAATCTATGATCGATTACTTTTTAGCAGCGCTTGGTGAAGAGCCAATCGAAACTATTATCGGGCGNATCGAAGAGTATTTTACTAGACACCTCGAAGAGC
>NZ_LWGF01000516.1:0-486 GCF_001635355.1 Oleiphilus sp. HI0125 | reverse complement strand
TCGAATGTTGGTTGCGAAGATGCGGCTTGTGGAGGCTCTCCGATTGATAAACCTTGGACTGGCGAACCGCTTGCGTACTCTAGAGCAATCAGAAATACGTTTTGTTCTGCTCCATCGCTTTGGCCTTTAAGGCTTGCAGGATCAATTAAACCACTCATTGCGATATCAATTGGCGCTACTGTAGATGCACCGCTCAATCCGCCTAGAGCTGCCGTTACTGGATTGTATTCTGAGGCAGAATAAGGTGGTAGAGGATTTGGGACGCCTAGGTCCACAAATGTGCCATCGCCTGCGGTTTCAGATGAATACAATAAATCGTTAGGGACAGGGAACTTTGCTTCCGATGGCGAGAAAATTGGAAATACACCATTGGCTACAGGAGGGTTTGTAACTGACCCTGCGTTTNCGGTTGTTGATGGGGAGTCGTCAAGACAGCCGCTCAGTGCGAATGACGAGGCAACTGCGGCACTTAATAGAGTTTTCTTC
>NZ_LWGF01000515.1:0-511 GCF_001635355.1 Oleiphilus sp. HI0125 | reverse complement strand
CCTCATAGAAGACCAAGAAGACAGCGCGTTACTGGCGCATAAAACATGGCGTTTTGATTTTTCCCAATTGACCCTTACTGGAGGTGTAAACAATTATCAGCGCACCCTCGAGGATCAGTTCACCAACACCCAGCAATCAATCCACGTCGAAACATTAGGGCTTAGCGCGATATACAACAACGCCATTCAAGCTTTATATGGGGTTAGCCCAGCGCACGGTCGCACCATTCAACTCAACATCGAACGAGATCGTGTCGAGATAAATTCTGGTGATCAGTCATATGGAAACGTTTGGATCCTTGATTGGCGCGAGTACATCGCACTCTATGGCCCACATACACTAGCCTTGCGCGCATTTATAGGTGAAGCGCAAACTGGAGCGGACTTCTTTGATTTAGGCGATAGCCCGTCCATCACCGCATTTAAACAAGGCTTGATTCACCAACGCGAAAAACCATTGCGAGGCTATCCAGATTCTGCACAAGAGCTTCGCGGCTTTAAGCCAAGTATT
>NZ_LWGF01000514.1:0-466 GCF_001635355.1 Oleiphilus sp. HI0125 | reverse complement strand
GGAACAAGTAGAGACATCATTGCTCCAGAGCTAATTCCGTACGCATTATATAAAGCGCAAAATGAGTCATCTTTCATTGCTGCGCTACAAAAAATTTACACTCTCTCAACTGACAAACGAAGTCTTGTAGGAGACAATGCTCACGCATTCGTTCAAACGCACTTTGAAAAAAGCCAAACCACACAAAAAACATTGCAACTTTATAAAGAGCTTTGGCAAAAATCCGCTATGGTTAGCAAGCTTTAAATCGATAAATGACGTACATGCTGAAAAACACCTTCATTAAAGTTAATCATGGAATTTTCCATGAACAAAAAACCGAATACTTTGACCCTAAGTATTGGCAAAGTATTCATGCAGTTGAAGGTCATGAATCTGGCAGAGGAACAACCTGGTTTGTGCGCCATAACGAGTATGCACTTGTGTTGCGCCACTATTATCGAGGCGGGCTAATTAGCCGCTTTAA
>NZ_LWGF01000513.1:0-368 GCF_001635355.1 Oleiphilus sp. HI0125 | reverse complement strand
AGCGCTTACAAGGGCTCCAGTTTCAGATCGACATGGAGAGAAAGCGTTGTAACAATCCAGTGCAGGCATGCATGAAAATTTCATCAATGATGAATGATTCGATCGCAGAGCTGCGCTATGCGCTCAACCAGCCAGACGATTACCTCAAATCGCGCACTAAGCACGAAGCGAAAGTCTTATCTTTTACTTCGCCGTCAAGAACAAAATAGACGCTTAGCTTTAGTAACGTAACGCGCTTTAATATACTATTTCAGGCGCGTTACTTTAGGACAAACAAGCTAGGCTTTATGCAAAACCTCAAACCAGAGCATCGTTACTCCAATTTCCTCAAACCCAAATTTTGGCCAACATGGCTTTTGATCGGTCTA
>NZ_LWGF01000512.1:0-676 GCF_001635355.1 Oleiphilus sp. HI0125 | reverse complement strand
TATTACTCTATGTCGTCATTCCGTTAGTCGCAGGCGTTATCACCCGCAAGAAGCTCGATAAACCCGACAACCATGAAAAATTAGAGCAGTTCTTGAGCCATATAAAACCTTGGTCAGTCACCGGCCTGCTTGCCACTGTTGTATTGTTGTTTGGCTTCCAAGCGCAAACTATCTTGAACCAACCCTTGGCGATTGTGTTGATTGCAATCCCACTTTTGATTCAAACCTACTTCATTTTTGCCGTCGGTTACGGCGCAGCAAAAGCCTTAAAGCTTCCGCATAATGTTGCCGCACCCGCATGTTTAATTGGCACATCAAACTTTTTTGAACTTGCCGTCGCAGTCGCCATTTCACTTTTTGGCTTACACTCTGGAGCAGCCCTTGCAACGGTTGTAGGTGTATTGGTAGAAGTTCCAGTGATGTTGTCGCTGGTTGCATTCGTCAATAAAACGCGCGGATGGTTTGACTAAACCTCCAACATTGGGGTCCGAGTACTAGTACTCGGACCCCAATCCCTATCTCTCAGTATCCTCAGATCTACCCTATCCGCCTCTATCCTGCTCAGTTCTCAGTTTTCACCCTAGTTCGACAAAATACATAAACTTACTAAACCGAACAAAAAGTAAACACGTAAGGGCTCGTATCAACGTTAGTTGTGTTGAGTGGCCACTCTTAT
>NZ_LWGF01000511.1:0-288 GCF_001635355.1 Oleiphilus sp. HI0125 | reverse complement strand
GCACTCCCCCTCGATGCATTGAAAATTGATCGAAGCTTTGTCAGCAATATTATTGATGACAAAAAAAATCAATCGATCACTAAGGCCATTATTGGTTTGTCGCACAGCCTCGGCCTCAAAGTTGTAGCAGAAGGTGTTGAAACTATAGCCCAGCAGCATTTTCTGATGGATAACGGCTGCGATGCGATGCAAGGCTTTTTACTGAGTAAGCCTTTGCCCGCAAAAGACATAGAAGCTTTGCTTTAATTCAGTTTTCATGCGCCCTATACTTCACCAAAATTTCATTGA
>NZ_LWGF01000510.1:0-445 GCF_001635355.1 Oleiphilus sp. HI0125 | reverse complement strand
CAGCTTTCTGTTGTTGCTTAGGTGCGCTGCGAAATCCTTTTTGGAAGAAAACAAAAACTTAGGAGAACACGAATGTTGAAATTCTCTTCATTGGTCGCTGCAGGTCTTGCAGTAGGCTTATCTTTTGGTGCAAATGCAGGAACGCTTGAAGACGTTAAAAAACGCGGAATGCTTTCTTGTGGTGTGAGTACTGGTCTTGCTGGATTTTCTCAGAAAGACGAAAAGGGTGAATGGAGTGGTCTAGATGTCGACGTCTGTAAAGCTGTTGCAGCAGCTGTTTTAGGCGATGCATCTAAGGTTCAATACAAGCCTTTAACTGCTAAAGAGCGTTTTACAGCGCTTCAGTCTGGTGAGATTGATATCTTATCTCGTAACACTACATGGACACACACTCGTGACACCTCTCTGGGATTAAACTTTGCAGGCGTTAACTACTACGACGGTC
>NZ_LWGF01000509.1:0-649 GCF_001635355.1 Oleiphilus sp. HI0125 | reverse complement strand
ATCTGTGATCCGAGACACGAGCATGTTGCGCGACAGACGAGTGCGCAGGATATAAGTGTCGTGTCTAATGTGCTTCCCGATGACTTGGTTTATGCATCTTACATGGATGAGAATTGCGCGATTGTTGCGCTCGCACATGACCCTAGAGTAGATGATCTGGCGGTCTATGCGGGACTACAAGGGCAGGCTCATTTTGTCGGTGCAATGGGATCCCAGCGCAATGCTTTACTGCGTCAGAATCGTCTGCAGGCACTTGGTTTGTCATCCGATTTACGTCAGCGATTACATGCGCCAGTTGGTGTGCAGATAGGAAGTCGTACACCCAGTGAAATTGCTATTTCTATTGTTGCCCAATTAGTTCAGGTGCGAAGTCAGCGCGTCAAGATGCCTCTGCAGGTTAATTCTGTCGCTACTTACGCATAAGTCGTTGACAAGCTCTTCTGTTCATACCATTCTTATCGCCATGAAATTAATTAGCAAAGCAAAACACCGTTGGCCTCAATCACGACTCGTGCGTATTCTCGTGCTCGTCGCGATGGCGCGCGCCTGTTCGCGNTNTNTGGTTAGCTGNTTAATTGAAATCATTTGGCCNCGGCATTCAGCGGTGGCTTTCTTCTCCCTAGCTCTCTGAATTCCGTTGTCGCTTTCG
>NZ_LWGF01000508.1:0-358 GCF_001635355.1 Oleiphilus sp. HI0125 | reverse complement strand
CAGAAATCATGTGATTTAGTTGAGTCGAGAAAGCAGACACCTGTCACTATTACATATCCCAAAAATTTGCCCGTCTCACAACAGGTTGACGAGATTAAGGATGCTCTTCAAATCGCTCAGGTGGTCGTTGTCGCTGGTGAAACAGGTTCCGGTAAAACGACTCAGCTTCCGAAAATTTGTTTGGAGTTAGGCTTAGCTAATCGTGGATTAATTGGACATACCCAACCGCGTCGTTTGGCCGCCAGAACCGTTGCTAATCGAATTAGTGATGAGCTCTATACAGAATTGGGTCACGCGGTTGGCTATCAGGTTAGATTTACTGATCAGTCCTCGGACCAGACCTTAGTCAAGGTCATGA
>NZ_LWGF01000507.1:0-515 GCF_001635355.1 Oleiphilus sp. HI0125 | reverse complement strand
TTTCAACCAGTAAAGGTTGATAGTGTCGAAGACCATGTTATGCACAGTGAGTGGATTCAGGTCACCAAAGAAACAGTCGACAAAATTCGTGAAACGAAGGCAAATGGCGGTCGCGTCGTATGTGTCGGTACAACCAGTATGCGAAGCCTGGAGGCAGCTAGTCAATCAGGTAGCTTAGAGCCTTTCGAGGGCGATACTGATATTTTTATCTACCCAGGGTATTCGTTTGTAACTGTCGATGCCTTAGTCACAAACTTTCATTTACCGCAAAGCACGCTATTAATGTTGGTCTCGGCGTTTTCTGGTCAAGAGAACATGATGAACGCGTATGTTCATGCGATTGAGAATAAGTATCGCTTTTTTAGCTATGGTGATGCGATGTTCTTAGAGCCTCAGCGCTAATCACAAACTATTTTATTTATTGGAGAAGTTATGTCTCGCCCTGAAAGCTTTATGTCCTTCGAATAAAAGACCACAGTCAAAGTTGCGCGACGCGGAGAACTGAAATTCCCAAG
>NZ_LWGF01000506.1:0-234 GCF_001635355.1 Oleiphilus sp. HI0125 | reverse complement strand
GCATAGGCTGTGTCCGGACCAAGCATATCGTTGATTTGCTGCGAGACGTTCATGGCCGTTGTAAAGTCAGGCTGATGCAAATTAAATGTGATCGTATCGCCTTGGCTAAACGGACTCGCAATACCGCGCTCTACCGTCGCACCATTTGGTATACGCCCCACACTTGGAACATTCACCGTAATCGATGAACCATCGCTACCATCTGCACCAAAACCACCAACGACCAAACTGCCC
>NZ_LWGF01000505.1:0-723 GCF_001635355.1 Oleiphilus sp. HI0125 | reverse complement strand
GCCTCATCCAAGGCTGCATAATCCTCGTCGATAGCACTAACGACCGCGTCTCGATAGGCCTGAACAATTTCAGGCTTCAACTCTTTGATACAACCAAAATCATAAATAATGATTGAGCCATCGGGTCGAAATGCAAAATTACCGGGGTGTGGATCACCATGAATGCACTGACCTGAAAACAATTGATCACTCAACATTTTAAAGACCCGCTCAGCAATCACAGATCTTTGCTGCTCGGTATATCCCAGCGAAACAAGATCTTCGGCCGCATCTCCCTCAACTAACCCCAGTGTTAAAACACGCTTTGTGGAATATTTATCGAAGACTTCGGGAATTATTATCCCTTCGTCTTTCGAGTGAAACTGAGCAAAACGATTTAAGTTATGAGCTTCTAAAGTGTAATCGAGCTCTTCTTTTAAACGATCTCTTAATTCATTAAACAACGCGTCGACACTTTCTTTTGGCATTTTTAATAAACCGCCAAGCTTGAGTGTGAGTTTTAATTGCTTTAAATCTGAATCAACAGAACGGTCTACTCCCGGATATTGCACCTTAACAATGACGTCTTCGCCGTCTAAAGTGACCGCCCGGTGTACTTGACCTATAGAGGCTGCCGCGTAGGGTTCTTCGTCAAAAGTCTTAAATAGATCGGTGATAGGCTTACCTAATTCTGACTCGACTTGCTCTTTGATCACTGAAAACTCGACAGGAGGCGCTTGCTTC
>NZ_LWGF01000504.1:0-220 GCF_001635355.1 Oleiphilus sp. HI0125 | reverse complement strand
ACCATCACTATATCACTATCGATGAGCTGCAAATCGGTCTCGTCCTGCTGGCTTAATTTAATGGTCGCAGATACCTCAAGTTCCCCAACCACTTGCTCAGGTAAGATAATTTTCAGATCCGCCACCTGCTCTGCATGGGCCTGTTCTATAGTCAAAACGCCGTCAACCCCCTTACCATCAGAGGCTATCGCCTCCTCTGGCAAACCTTCGATTTGCAAAG
>NZ_LWGF01000503.1:0-715 GCF_001635355.1 Oleiphilus sp. HI0125 | reverse complement strand
TCTTAACCAAATAATAATATTGATAGGTGTTCATTATGGATGTCCGTCATTCGATCATCGGCTTGGTGGAAATGCTCAAATGGATGGAGTCGAAGGGCCATGCTCGATCAACGCTGCTAAGTCATACTGGTATTGAAGAATCGCGTTTAGCGAATCCAAAAGAGACTGCTTCATCAAAAGAAGAGTTGCAGTTTTATCGTAACTTATTATCTGCATCTGATGATTCAAATGTCCTGCTTGAGGCAGGTTTCAACTTAAATCTACCAAGTTATGGTGTATGGGGGCTTGCGCTGATCAGCAGCTCAACGTTCGGCAAAGCGATTGAACTCGGAATTCAGTTTATTGACTTCACCTATACCTACAATCGCATTGTATTGGTTGAAGATAATCAATATTCCGGTTTGAGAATTTCACAGGCAAGAGATCTTGGTGATCTTCAGATGCCCATGATAGAGCGCGATATATCTGCGTCCTTCGTACTGTTTCGTGTTTTGCTGCAAGATGAATCGCCGGTTGATGAAATTCGTTTTTCGGGCCCGATGACAAAACCCTTATCGTATTACGAGTCCTTGTTTTCTTGTCGCGTTTTGTTTGATCAGCCACATAATGAAATTCTGTTCTTGAGTGAAAAATTGCACAAAGAGCTACCCCAGCATAATGAATTGGCGATGCAGTTATGCATGGAGCAATTAGAGAAGATCAGACCTCAATTGAG